>NZ_PPCY01000002.1:0-304024 GCF_002959795.1 Veillonella sp. S13054-11 | reverse complement strand
GGTGAAAAGAACCCCTGGCGGGGAGTGAAAGAGAACCTGAAACCGTATGTCTACAAACAGTCGAAGTCTGTATATATATCAGGACGACGGCGTGCCTATTGAAGAATGAACCGACGAGTTACTGTTGCTAGCGAGGTTAAGTGGAAAACATGGAGCCGCAGCGAAAGCGAGTCTGAACAGGGCGTTCAGTTAGTAATAGTAGACCCGAAACCGTAGTGATCTATCCATGGCCAGGTTGAAGCACAGGTAAAATTGTGTGGAGGACCGAACTCGTGAGCGTTGAAAAGCTTTGGGATGAGTTGTGGATAGGGGTGAAATGCCAATCGAACACGGAGATAGCTGGTTCTCCCCGAAATAGCTTTAGGGCTAGCCTCGAGGTAGAGAGTATAGGCGGTAGAGCACTGATCGGGCTAGGGGCCATACCGGTTACCGAACCTAGTCAAACTACGAATGGCTATACTTATACTCGGGAGTCAGACAGTGAATGATAAGGTCCATTGTCAAGAGGGAAACAGCCCAGAACACCGACTAAGGTCCCCAATGTTACACTAAGTGGCGAAGGATGTGGAATTTCCAAAACAACCAGGATGTTGGCTTAGAAGCAGCCACCATTTAAAGAGTGCGTAATAGCTCACTGGTCGAGAGACTCTGCGCCGAAAATGTCCGGGGCTAAAGTGTAAAACCGAAGTCGTGTCATATGCAGCAATGTATATGGGTAGGGGAGCGTTCTCATCGGGCTGAAGCAGTACCGTAAGGAGTTGTGGACTGATGAGAAGTGAGAATGTCGGTATGAGTAGCGAAAAGAATGGTGAGAATCCATTCCACCGAAAGCCTAAGGGTTCCTGAGCAACGATCGTCGTCTCAGGGTAAGTCGGGACCTAAGCCGAGGCGGAATAGCGTAGGCGATGGACAACAGGTTGAAATTCCTGTACCGGTGTGAATCGTTTGATCGATGGAGTGACACAGTAAGGTAGGTCAGCACGCGATTGGAAGAGCGTGTTTAAGCAGGTAGGTTGAGCTATAGGCAAATCCGTAGCTCTAAAAGCTGAGATGTGATGACGAGTGACTAGCAATAGTCGCGAAGTGATTGATCCTACACTGTCGAGAAAAGCTTCTAGGTAGAGACACATCGCCCGTACCAAAACCGACACAGGTAGGCGGGGAGAGAATCCTAAGGTGCGCGGGAAAACCCTCGTTAAGGAACTCGGCAAAATGCCTCCGTAACTTCGGGAAAAGGAGGACTCATGTAGTGTGAAGAGCAGAAGCGCTTGGAGCATGAATGAGTGGCACAAGAGAGGCGCAAGCGACTGTTTACCACAAACACAGGTGCCTGCTAAAGCGAAAGCTGATGTATAGGTGCTGACACCTGCCCGGTGCTGGAAGGTTAAGAGGAGGGGTTAGACTTCGGTCGAAGCTCTGAATTGAAGCCCCAGTAAACGGCGGCCGTAACTATAACGGTCCTAAGGTAGCGAAATTCCTTGTCGGGTAAGTTCCGACCCGCACGAAAGGTGTAACGACTTGCGCACTGTCTCAACGAGGGACCCGGTGAAATTGAAGTACCTGTGAAGATGCAGGTTACCCGCGACTGGACAGAAAGACCCCATGGAGCTTTACTGCAACCTAAGATTGAACTTAGTTAATGAATGTACAGGATAGGTGGGAGACGTAGAACCTAGGACGCCAGTTTTAGGGGAGTCGCTGTTGGGATACCACCCTTTCATTAATTGATTTCTAACGGGCCGAGTAACGACCGGCCGGACAGTCTTAGGCGGGCAGTTTGACTGGGGCGGTCGCCTCCAAAAGAGTAACGGAGGCGCCCAAAGGTTCCCTCAGAGCGGACGGAAATCGCTCGAAGAGTGTAAAGGCAGAAGGGAGCTTGACTGCGAGACGGACAGGTCGAGCAGGGACGAAAGTCGGGCTTAGTGATCCGGTGGTGCCGAGTGGAAGGGCCATCGCTCAACGGATAAAAGCTACCCTGGGGATAACAGGCTAATCTCTCCCAAGAGTCCATATCGACGGGGAGGTTTGGCACCTCGATGTCGGCTCATCACATCCTGGGGCTGAAGTAGGTCCCAAGGGTTCGGCTGTTCGCCGATTAAAGTGGTACGTGAGCTGGGTTCAGAACGTCGTGAGACAGTTCGGTCCCTATCCATCGCGGGCGGAAGAAACTTGAAGGGGGCTGCTCCTAGTACGAGAGGACCGGAGTGGACGAACCGCTGGTGTACCAATTATCCTGCCAAGGGTACAGTTGGGTAGCTACGTTCGGGACGGATAAACGCTGAAAGCATCTAAGCGTGAAACCAGCCTTGAGATGAGGTTTCTCATAGCAAAAGCTAGTAAGATCCCATGTAGACGACATGGTAGATAGGCCAGGTGTGGAAGAGCCGTGAGGTTTGGAGCTGACTGGTACTAATCGATCGAGGGCTTTACTTAAGCAGCGTAACCAACTTGAAGGAGCAACGCGACGCACAAGTTGCGTGGAGTCGCTTACGTCGAAACGTAAGATTTCACGATGTGAAATCCACAGGCTTCGACGCAATCCTCTAGACGTGTACTTTGAGTATGGGACGCAACATACAACAAAACATTAAGCAGAATGTGCAACAAATATATATATAACTTCTATGTGGTTTTCAGAGTACAAACTCTGACAGATTCAGTGGCGATAGCTATGAGGATCCACCTGTTCCCATCTCGAACACAGTAGTTAAGCTCATAAACGCCGAAAGTACTTGGCTGGAGACGGCCTGGGAGGATAGGAAGTCGCTGATTGAAGCATACAATAGAGGGTCAACCCAAAAGGGTTGGCCCTCTATTTTTGTGCTCTAATGAGCACATTCTAATTCCTTCTAGAGCCGTTTTCAGGCAAGGTTGTAGAAGTATGGTCTATGTGTATTAATCAATAAGACGGCGTGGGAAAAGTAGGGCAGTAGAAGATGGAGGAGTGAAACGACGACAGATTCACTGCATCACTTTCTTCCGAACGTAAGATTTACCGAACTGCGAAGCAGTGAAGGAAAATCCACAGTGAGGAAGCAAGTAGGGCAAGGGAAAAGTAATTAGGATTAAACGAAGTATGGGGCCCACACATCACCTTCTTCCGAACGTAAGATTTACCGAACTGCGAAGCAGTGAAGGAAAATCCACAGTGAGGATTGATAGGAAGCCGCTGATTAAGCTAAAGGCACACCTGAGGGTGTGTCTTTTTTTGTATATGGCTTCCTATCCTCCCAGGGGGACCTGGTAAGCAGGGCAAGTTAAAGGTAAAAAGAATAAAACGACGACAGATTCACTGCATCGCTTAGTTCATTATTTTTTAATTATATTATCAATTAATTGATAATATAATTAATGAAGGTCTAATTATAAATTTTAATAATTACTATTTATTACATATTCTATTCATGCATAGAATTATCACTTTTTTATATAGGTCCCTATCTAGCCTAGTAAATACGTGCTTTATAGCTATCTTTCTGATATTTAATAATATACCAAAATGTACCAAAAATTACTCGTTTTAATTATATTTCATATCACTTTCACTATGTTTTCACGAACTATCTATATACTAGCTATAGTTGATTGAGATCAACTAAGGAAATGGAGGTCTACTACTAATAACTTTTACCTGTCCCTTTTACAAATAATACAAACAACACAAAACAATACAACACATAAAACAACACTTAAATACACAACAATACTCTCCCTGTGTATAAACAAAACAATACATATACAAAACTCTCTAATTATATATACCATCTCCCGTATATATAAAGGTAAAAGTTAAGTAGACATAAGAGCCCTTGAAAGAGGGCTCTTTTCCTTTAATATTTCTTATTATTTATTGATTAATAAGCCTATATTTCTTGACATAGTATGTAATATTTGTTAAACTAATCAAGTATCAAGCAAAGCTTGATGAATATAGGGGTATAGCTCAATTGGTAGAGTAGCGGTCTCCAAAACCGTTGGTTGTGGGTTCAAGTCCTACTGCCCCTGCCAAAATTTGGATGGCGGTCTTCGGGCCGCATGTCCATAAAATTACTCAAAAAATATTAAAAAATGCTTGCGTAGCCGCAATCATTATGTTAATATAAGTGAGTACCTTGTACATGACTCAGTAGCTCAGCTGGATAGAGCGTTTGACTACGAATCAAAAGGCCAGGGGTTCGAATCCCTTCTGGGTCACCAAATTAAAGCATCACAGTAATGTGGTGCTTTTTTATTTTGCTTTTTATATGTATATAAAGGACCCTACATATTTATGTAGGGTCCTTTTATGAGCTAATGATCTTTATTTAATTAACTAAGTTTTATTATTTCGCATGTGGCTGATCTGATTCAGCTACTACGTTAACGACAATTTCTTGATCTGCAGAAATAAGATTCATAATGATGGGGATTGGCTGTTCGATGGCTTCAGCTATACTTTTAATTTGTCGCATTGCAACAGGATAAGGTGTTGTTCCATCGCTTTGAAATAATTCTTCCAATTGGGTGATTTCTGCTTGACTTAGATTCGATTTATTTGCGAATTCTTCAACTGTCATATTATGTTGTTCGCGATAGCTTTTAATGATTTCACCGATATACATAATCGCCTCCACTTGAATTATATTAATACATTTTTATTTTATGTGAAAGTTCGATAAAACTCAAGTTAGATTGAAATGATACTTCATATTATTGATACATAATGGTTTTATATTATAAGATGAACATATAATGATACTGATATATATGGAAATGAAAAGAGGTTTGCTATGAAGACGAATAGAAAACAACTTTTAATTGTTTATATATGTTTAGCATTAGGGGCTTGGAGTGCTAGCGCTGGAATCAGCTTTAGTCAATCAAATAGAGATACGAATCAAACGCGTCGAGATAATACGATAATACAGCATAAGTCTGAAAAAACTGTTGACGATTCTGACCAAGGCAGTCCTGTTATTGCATCGTATTACAAAGATGGCAAAAAAAAGAAGAAAAAGAGTACTGCTGCTGATGAGACTAAGCTTTCAGAGAAACAAAAAGCAACTAAAGAATTGAATGAACATTCTTGGGTAGAAGAAGCGGGAAAACATCCCTTACCGTATGCGGTTGTGGAAGGGAACGCGGTCAGTGAAGAAGAGTTAGCCCACTGGTGGAAGGTTTTTAATGATCCCGTATTGGATCAATTAATTGATTTGACCCTCAAAAATAATCGGCAGTTAGAGGTAGCTCGTTCTCGAGTTAGACAAGGACGGTTACAGTTGGGTATTGCTGAAGCACAGCGATTACCTTGGCTAGATGCTTCCGGTTCATGGTCGGCTAATAGAGGTCAGGGTGAATGGGATTCAGACCGAGAAGCGATAAAGAATTTACCTATATCTGATAAGATGACGAGAAATGTAGAAACCGGTAAATTGGGAATTGATGCGCGATGGGAAATTGATATATTCGGAAGACAAAAAGCAAAATCACGTGCTGCATCGAATTCGTTACAAGCATCACAGGCGGATTTATATTCCACCTGGGTATCTTTGAGCGCGGAAACCGCATTACAGTATATGTCGTTAAGAACTTTACAGGAGCAATTGCGCATAACAGAAGATGATGTGAAGCGTCAACAGGAAGCGTTGGAACTGATTAAGATAAATAATCAGTCTGGTATTATTAATGAATTACCTGTGCAACAGGCTACATATGCATTATCTCAGACTCAAGCGGAGATTCCTTCATTAAAGAAAAATATAGCTTCCACAATGGCTGCTCTTTCTATATTGACAGGAACAGTTCCAGGCGAGATTGACGGGTTATTGATGGAAAATACTTCATTACCTACGGTGAATCCACACATATTTATCGGCATACCGGCGGAAGCTTTACGACAACGGCCTGATATTCAGGCGGCGGAACGACGTATTGCGGCGCAACAACAGAAAACCAAGGCTGCAAAGGCTGATCTTAAACCTAGATTTTCACTAAATGGCAGTATAGGCTTGGAGTCGTTTTCATCGGGAGGTCTTATTTCGGCTATCGGTAAAATGATAGGAATAGGACCATCTATCACTATGCCTATTTTCAATGCCGGTGCTATTCGTAAGAATATAAAAGTACAAACGGAAAAGGAACAGGAATACTTGGCACTTTACGAAGAGACTGTTTTGAAAGCTGTAGGAGAGGTCCGAAATGCGGTAACGGATGCATCTCAGGATCATATTAAGTCCGAGGAATTGAAATCTGCTGTAGAATCTGCACAGCAAGCGGAATCTTTGGCGCAAACCAATTTTGACTCCGGTCTTAGCGATTACTTAAGTGTTCTTGATGCACGAAGAAATGTATTGTCTGCAAGGCGGCAATATATCATGAGTCGGGGGCAAGAGTTTGCTGATACCGTTCGTTTATTCAAATCCTTAGGCGGTGGTTGGGAAGCCATGGACATGGATCAGGAGGCAGAGGCGGACTCGCATGCTAAGAAATAGTGTGAGAAACGGGGAATGATTATGAAAGAGAAACTTGATGTCATTAAAGGGTGGATGGCGAATAATAGAAAAAAGTGCGCAGGTATAATGATTGCCTTTCTAATAATTTTGGGTGGAGTAAGTTATTATGCTTATAATCAATACGAAGCGTACATTGCCTCTCATCATATTGTGTTGCAAGGCAACGTGAATCTGCGTGAAGTTAATGTTGCATTTCGGGGAAGTGACCGGATTGCCAGCCTTTTGGTGGATGAAGGTGCGGTGGTGAGCCAAGGGCAGATTTTGGGGTATTTACATTCTGATGAATTGAATCTTACTGTACAGCAGGCTAAGGCTACCATTGTAGCACAGGAAGCTATAGTGGCCAAGTTGCAGGCCGGCAGTAGACCAGAAGAAATCGCTCAAGCATCGGCACGAGTTACATCTGCAGAAGCTGCGTTAGCGCAATCGAAACAGGAAGCAGAGAAGTTACGAAAATCCTATAATGCTTCAAATGGTAAGGCCGTTAGTCGACAGTCTGTAGATGATATACAGGCGAAGGTGAAAGTATCGGAAGCCAAATTAAACGAGGCTCAGCAAGCATACAATTTAGCTGTCGCAGGGCCAAGACAGGAAGATATAGCACAGGCCCAAGCCCAATTGGATGCGATGAAAAGCGAACTGGCCCGTCAGGAGTTCTTGTTGAACCAATCTGTATTAACGTCCCCGATAGACGGTATTATAACGGCCCGATTATTACAGGTCGGTGATATGGCTTCACCGAATACACCTGTATTTAAATTGGCTGAGAATACTAAGAAATGGGTTCGTGTATATGTGAACGAACGGGATTTAGGAAAAATTTATAACGGTATGGATGCAAATGTAACAACGGATACATATAAGAACGAACCGATTCACGGTACAATCGGATATATATCCTCCGTAGCGGAATTTACACCTAAATCGGTAGAAACGAAGGATGTGCGTACTACACTTGTATATGAAGTGCGGGTATATGTAGATGATCCTGATAATCGTCTCCGTTTAGGAATGCCTGCCACTGTTTCCATTGATATATAGAGGTGTGCGGTGAATGATGTATATGCAATCGAAGCGTCACAATTATATAAAGAATTTCTCCTTGTCGGAGATGATCCTATAATAGCATTGGACCATTTGGATTTTAAAATTCGAAAAGGCTGTTTAACTGCGTTGGTCGGGCCAGATGGGGCGGGGAAAACGACTTTGATTCGTTTGATAGCTGGTTTATTGGATGCCACGGCTGGTTCTTTAGAGGTCCTCGGAATGGATGTGAAAGCACATTCACAGGCAGTTCAAGATAGACTCAGTTATATGCCTCAGAAATTTGGGCTTTATGAGGAATTATCCGTCAGTGAAAACATGAATCTCTATGCAGATTTACACGGTATTCCTTTGCATGTGAGAACGAAGCGGTTTGAAAAATTACTGCATATGACAGGGCTAGCCAAATTTACTAAGCGTCAAGCCGGTAAATTGTCAGGCGGTATGAAGCAAAAGCTTAGCCTAGCTTGTACATTGGTTCGTTCTCCGGAGCTATTACTGCTCGATGAGCCTACCGTAGGGGTCGATCCATTTTCAAGGCGGGAGTTATGGGAGATCTTAGAGTCGCTGGTATGTACAGATGGAATTAGCGTACTTGTTAGCACTGCATACTTAGATGAGGCGGAGCGTTGTAAAGATGTTTTCGTCCTCAATAAGGGGCGCTTTTTAGCAACCGGGACACCGCATGAGTTGACTCAAATGTCTGAGGAACGATGCTTTCAGGTAAAGATTCCGAAGTCATTGAGCATGCGAAATGTACAGGCCGCATTGATGGATGACAGGAAATGCGTGGCGGATGCAGTTCCAGAGGCCGGTGCTGTGAGGTACATAAAAACAAAAGAAATGCTTTCGATTCCATGGCTTAATGAGTACGGTATGGAGGAAGAACCAGTTCAGAGCCGTTTGGAAGATACCTTTATGATGCTGTTAAAAGAGGATGAAATTGCCTCAAAACAAGGGGCTAAGCCTTTAGATAGTATCGATATGGATTTGGATGAAAGTGCGATAGAGAAAGAACGAAAGCATTTGTTGGCCCCCAATGAAATGGTTGAGCGTCCAGTAGAAATTTCCGTATCTCATTTGGTGAGGACATTCGGTGATTTTACGGCGGTGGCTAATACATCATTTACGGTGAAGCGCGGAGAAGTATTCGGGTTACTCGGACCAAACGGAGCAGGGAAGACGACGACATTTCGTATGTTGTGTGGATTATTGCCTGTAACGAGCGGGGATTTGCGCGTGGCCGGCATTGATGTCGTTAAATCCCGTACGGCGGCAAGAAGCAATTTCGGATATGTAGCGCAGAAGTTTTCTTTGTACGGTAATCTGTCTGTTATGGAAAACTTGAATTTTTTTGCCGGTGTGTACGGCCTTCACGGACAGAAGAAGCTTGATCGTATAGAAGCCGTTATCAGTGAGTTTCGTCTGAATGACGTGAGAGATATGATAGCCGGTGATTTGCCTGGTGGTTATAAACAGCGCTTGTCCATGGCGGCTGCCTTAATGCATGAGCCTAAAATTCTTTTCTTGGATGAGCCCACAAGTGGTATTGATCCTCTTACAAGGCGTAATTTCTGGCGACAGATTACTTCTTTATCAAAGCGAGGAACAACGATTATTATTACGACTCATTTTATGGATGAATCGGAATATTGTGACCGTATTATGATTCAGGATGCAGGAAAACTCGTTGTACTGGGAACACCTGATGAAGTTAGACGGATTGCCGGCGATGAGAATTGTACTATGGATGAAGCGTTTATCTCCGTCATACTAAAAAAACGGGAACAGGAGGATGACGTATGAACGGATTTATAAGACGGTTTTCCTCATTGGTATACAAGGAGACCTTACAAGTATTGCGCGACCCTAGCACTATTTTGTTGGGTGTTGTGCTACCTATACTACTTATTATCCTCATCGGCTCAGGGGTTACTTTGGATGTTAAACACGTGCCGATAGCAGTGGTTATGGAACGGCAAGATTCTATGACCCAGAGTGTGTATGACTCCTTATACGGCTCTGAGTACTTTCAACCTATAGCGGTTCGCGATAGAAAAACGGCGGAACTATTGATGGAAAAACGAAAGGTAGATGCCATATTGGTGATTCCACAGGACTTTTCTGCTCAAGTTATGCGTGGACAAGGGAAAGTGCAGGGGATTTACTATGGTGTCGATACTTCGGTAGCGATGAGCATAGAAAGTTATGTAAACTCAGCTATTAACTTATGGGCCGTTAAGAATATTCCGTTTATGCTACGTGGTGGATATATAACAATGAACCCTCGCATGTGGTTTAATGAGGCAAATACAAGTACCTGGTTTTTGATTCCTGGGCTCATCATGATTATCATGACGATTGTATCCGTTTTTCTTACGGCTGTCGTTATGGCTAGAGAATGGGAACGTGGTACTTTTGAGTCTTTATTCGTTACACCAGTTAAGCCTATTGAAATTATTTTGGCTAAGGTAGTGCCTTATTATGTATTGGCCATGTTGGGGCTGTTGTTTTGCCTCGGTGTTTCGTATTTCTTTTATGAAGTACCTATGCGTGGTTCCTTATGGATCATCTGCATCGTGTCCACATTGTATTTGATTGTTTCCTTAAATATGGGACTACTTATATCTGCGTTTACGAAGAAACAGTTCTTAGCTTGTCAAATGGCGTTACTTACCAGTTTTTTACCGGCGTTGATATTGACGGGGTTTTTATTTGATCCACATTCACAACCTGTGGTGATTCAATATATTTCACGGCTTTTACCTCCTACATATTTTTTAGAATTACTGAAATCATTGTTCCTAGGTGGAAATAACTGGTATTTGATTATTAAAAATAGTGCCGTATTATCGGGTTTTGCTATTTGCTTTACAATATTGACAATTTATATTACGCGGAAGAAGGTGGAATAATGAATTGGCGCCTGTATTGGAATCAAATTGTCTCCATCATATGGAAAGAGCTATTAGCCACCTTTAAAGATCCGAAAACTCGTATAATCTTACTGTTACCGGTTATTATTCAAGGGTTCCTCTTCGGTTACGCCGCAACCTATAATCTCAACAAGGTTCCCTATGTATTGATTGATGAAAGTCATACGCAGACCGCAGCTGCATTAGAATCGACTATTAATTCATCCGGTGTTTTTGAACTGTATCAATCTGCGAACTCTCCGGATATAATCGCACCACTAATAGACTCCAACAAGGTTATTATGGCGGTTATCATACCTCAGGATTTTGAAGAAAACTTAAAGCATAAACAACCTACATCTATTACTGTTATTGTAAATGGAACGAATACAATGACTTCAGGTCTTGTTGCAGCCTATATGGGGCAAATCATTTCTCAATTCAATCAGACTTGGTTAGGTGTTGATCATAAGGGAATCACGATTGAATCTCGTACCTGGTACAATGAAAATCAGCAGTCTTCATGGACTTTCTTGACAGGTCTCGTTATATTGATCAGTATGACACAAGTTATCATGTTGGGAGGCTTATCTGTGGCGAGAGAACGAGAGCAGGGGACCTTTGATCAATTATTGGTGACGCCTGTATCATCTATGCAAATTTTGATTGCAAAGTCTATACCACCCATGATAATAGGACTGTTTCAAAGTACTGTATTGTTATTAATAGCCATGTTTTGGTTTAAAGTTCCATTTCGGGGCAACATATTTCTTGTGTATGCCGTGTTGTTTACATTTATAAGTAGTAGTATTGGATTGGGGTTATCTATTTCGGCTATTGCAAAAAATATGCAGCAAGTTCTCGTATATGTTTTTGTCTTTCTTTTTCCACTAGCATTATTGTCCGGATTAATCACACCTGTACATAACATGCCGAAAATATTGCAATATCTTACATATGGAAATCCTATGCGGTTTTCTGTTGATGCAATGCGCAGGATTTATTTAGAAGGTGCAGGATTGACGGATATTTGGTTTAATTTTATTCCTATGATTATCCTAATCATTATAAGCATGTCCATAGCAGGATGGCTATTTAGAAATCGCGTTGGATAAAGCTAATGATTAGATTGTTAAACTTTTTATATTTTGTTATAACAATACGGCAGACCTATATAGCATTTTTTTATTAATAAATATGCTACTGCCGTATTGACTAAATGAATGTAGACTGTTAGAATAAAGGCATAGAAAATATCATATTTGGGAATAGGTGCTGAAAAGCATAATAGAGAAGCCGGTTAAAGGCCGGCACGGTCCCGCCACTGTATGGTCGAGCGAGTCTAAATTAAGTCACTGGGAAACTGGGAAGGCTAGATTAGCGATGACGCCGAGTCAGGAGAACTGCCTATTCAACATTCACCATTTGACCTACGAGAGATAGGGAGGAGAAGTTAATAGCTCCTTTTTACGTACCCGTAAAAAGGATTTTTTAGTTCTATTGAATCTAAATTGCATTATAGTTGATTTAGATTTTAGTTCTATACGACCTAAATGTCGTGCTATGGTCATGGTGGATTACCTTTTTGGTATTACCAGCATGACATATGTTATGACTGTTAATATATTTTATGGTAAATGTAGGGCATGCATTTATTCATCATCATCCTAAAAAAGAGGCTGACCCAGGGTTCTAGTAGTTCGGATTCTGGGTCAGTCTCTTTTTATTTTGCAAATATTAATTATCGGTAAGATCTTTTAGATAGAGGTCTGTAGCGTTAAGCTTTAGATGAAGTGTAAATAGATATAGAATCGTAGAATAATTAAGAGCTTTTAGATTTAGAATTTGCTTTGGGTTTACATAAATCGTAAGGTGTAATTAGATAGTTGTTTTTCTTTGAATCTATTTTTAGATGTATGAATTTTAAGTCATTTAAAAAAAATGATTGACGATGAATTCCATACATGATATTATTATTTCAGTTGAGACGCGGGAGTGGCGGAATTGGCAGACGCACCAGACTTAGGATCTGGCGCCTTACGGCGTGGGGGTTCAAGTCCCTTCTCCCGCACCAACTTTATTGCACCTTTAGAGGTGTATTTTTTTTGCCTAAAATTAAGTAGTTAATGTGGATATTCATATCGATAAACACTTGTAATTTAATAGTAGGGTAGGTACAGAATTATCTACTACATTATATGTTATAATAAATGAGTTAGAACTATTTAATTAATACAATCATAGTAATACTATATGGTGCAGTATGAATAATACATTAACAAAACTGCTTTCACAGAACCCATCCTTTGTGGATGGGCTAAACGCATTTCAGCGTAAAGGAAAGTCAGTCATATATGGGCTTAGTGGATCTCAAAAGAGTTTTCTCTTAAGTCAATCTTTTTCTGCAGGTCTTACAAAACCTGTAGTCATCGTAGTCCATGATAAGGACCATAAAGAGATGTGGGAACGGGACTTAGCTTTTTTTATGCCTAATGTGCCAGTCTTATCCTTTCCTTTAACAGATCATGTAGACTTTACAACTGTAGCACGTAGTCTTGAAAATCAAGGTGCACAAATGCGAGCATTAGCATTATTAGCATGGCAAGAGCCGGCAGTAGTCATTGCCAATGCTGAAGAGGTTACACAATATGTTGTATCCCCTCATTATTTAAAGGGGCAATCGTTGCATTTTGCTTTGAATGATGCAATTGAACGTGATGTAGCTCTTGAACAGCTCGTAACAATTGGATATGAACGCGTAGACCAGGTGGAACAACGTGGTCATTTTGCTGTGCGCGGAGATATTTTGGATATTTATCCTGTAAATAGTGATCATCCGATTCGTATTGAATTCTTTGGAGATGAGATTGATACATTGCGTTTCTTTTCCGTAGAGAATCAACGTTCTATTGAACAAATCGAATCCTATACGGTGACGCCTTTCTTTCTTGGTCAAAGTGATGCGGACAGTACTTTATTATCTTATGTGAAAGATGGCACTTTGATTTATGACGAGCCAGGTCGTATTCAAGAGGCGTTAAAGAAATTCTTAAAAGAAGATCCTACACATCGGAAAAATCATTGTGATTGGAATGAACTACAACGCACTGTAGATGCTACGAATCAAGTAGCTTTCACATTTATGCAACAACGTTCTATTGGTCTCACTGGATTTAACCCTATTGGTATTCAAGGGAAGACGATGACGAGCTTTGAGCGTCAAATTCCCCTATTAACAGATGAAATTAAACAATGGCATCGTTTAAATCATCAAGTGGTACTCGTACTAAATAATCAGCAACGACGAGAAGGTATTGAGCGCGCCCTTGAAGGGGAGAATATTGCATTTATTCATAGTGATACATGGATAGCAAAGCCGAACACCGTCGTTATTTTAAAGGGCTTATTAACAGATGGTTTTGAATTGCCCAATAGCCATCTCGTAGTTGTCGTAGAAGGTAATATTTACGGACAACAAAAACGCAAGCTTCGTAATAAGCCTAAAAAGGGCCAAGAAATCAATTATTTTACAGATTTAACGCCTGGTGACTATGTAGTACATAATATGCATGGTATCGGCAAGTATATTGGTCTTAAAACAATTGAGACGGAAGGCATTCACCGCGATTATATTGAGATTGCTTATGCTGGAACGGACAAACTGTTCTTACCAGCTAATAATTTAGATCAACTGCAAAAATATATTGGCAACGAAGGTGATGTGCCACGTATTAATAAGATGGGTGGCCGTGACTGGAGCAAGGTTGTTACAAAGGCAAAAAAATCTATTGATGATTTAGCAGATAAACTCGTTGAGATATATGCACAACGAGAAATCACAGAAGGTTTTGCATTCTTGCCAGATCAACCATGGCAGCAAGAGTTTGAAGATGCATTCCCCTATGAGGAAACAGAAGACCAATTACAGGCTACCGCAGAGATTAAAGAATCCATGGAAAGACCTGTTCCTATGGATCGCTTGCTCGCTGGTGATGTAGGTTTTGGTAAAACGGAAGTGGCTATGCGCGCCATTTTCAAGGCTGTTATGAGCGGAAAACAAGTAGCAGTACTTGTACCGACTACGGTTTTAGCACAGCAACATTTCCAAACTTTTTTGAATCGCTTTGCTCCATTTGGGGTGAAAGTAGATGTGCTTAATCGATTCCGAACTACATCAGAGAAAAAACAAATTCTTAAAGGCGTAGAGGATGGATCTATTGATGTTCTTATTGGAACTCATTCATTACTTAACAAAAAGGTGGTATTCAAAGACTTAGGTATGCTTGTTGTAGACGAGGAGCAACGTTTTGGGGTAGCACAAAAAGAAAAGTGGAAAGAGTGGGCTAGCAATATCGATGTACTCACTTTGAGTGCTACACCGATTCCGCGGACTTTACATATGTCCCTCGTTGGCGTTCGAGAAATGTCTGTTATCAATACTCCGCCAGAGGAGCGTTTGCCTGTTCAAACCTATGTGGTGGAATATGATATGAATCTCATAGCAGATGCTATCAAACGAGAACTTGCAAGAGGTGGACAGGTTTATTTCGTATATAATCGGGTCGCATCCATTAATCACATGGGAGAACTATTAGAATCTGCATTACCTGGCTTGCGTTATGCTATTGCTCATGGACAGATGACAGGCCGTCAAATTGAGGAGATTATGACCGATTTCTATGAAGGCCATTATGATGTACTCTTGTCCACGAGCATTATTGAAACCGGTTTAGATATTCCTAATGCAAATACTATCATCATTTATGATGCGGATCGCTTAGGTTTATCTCAACTATACCAAATGCGAGGTCGGGTAGGACGCTCTCGTAGACGTGCTTATGCATACTTTATGTATCGGCCAGATAAAATACTTTCAGAGGCAGCTGAAAAGCGTTTAAAAGCCATAGAGGAGTTTACCGAGCTCGGCGCAGGATTTAAGTTAGCCATGCGAGATTTAGAGATTCGCGGTGCTGGTAATCTCTTAGGTTCACAGCAACATGGTAATATCGCATCTGTCGGCTTTGGTATGTACGTGAGCATGTTAGAAGAAGCGATTGCAAAGGCTCAAAATAAAGAAGTTGAGCGAGATGTATCCATTGATCCAGCTATCGACTTAGAGGTAGATGCGTTTATTGATGATGTGTATATCAAAGATAGTGCTCGTAAGATTTCTGTATACCAACGATTGTTACATATTAAATCTAAAGAGCAACTCGACGATATGACGGATGAGCTCATTGACCGCTTCGGTACACCAACCGACCCAGTAGACCGTTTGTTGCGTATTGCTCAAATTAAGGAGCAAGCACGTCTACTGGGCATTAAGAGTATCGTCCGTAGAGATAAGCAGCTCACCATCCATTGGTATGACGATTCTAAAATGGCCGATTGGGACATGGGGGCTGTACGAGAAGATTTATGGAAAAAAATGAAGTTTATGGACACCAAGCCAGCCACATTATATGTGAATCTTAATGGCATGAAAGGTTCTGTTTTGACCATTACGGAAGCGGTGATAAAGGCTCTTAGCCACAAGTCACCGACTAAGGAGGGCCTATGAATCGATTTTTAAAAGGAGCCATGATTTTAACCTTAGCCGGTATTATCGTGAAGGTCATCGGTGCGTTTAGTAAGGTTCTTATTGCACGGATTTTAGGTGGTGAAGGAATTGGCCTATATATGATGGCCTATCCAATCTATCAAATTATCGTTAGTATTTCTGCTGCAGGTATTCCTGTAGCCATATCTATTATGATTGCAGAGAAACTTGCTAATGATGATATGCGAGGCGTACAACAAGTATTTTCCGTATCTTTAAGGGTACTCGCTATATTAGGGCTGGTATTTAGTTTGGCCTTATATGGTAGTGCGCAATGGCTCGTAGACAATCAAATCATCACCGATCCACGTGCTTTAATTGCTATTCAGCTATTATCTCCAGCCATTTTTGTAGTGACCATCCTGAGCTGTTTTAGAGGGTATTTCCAAGGTTTCCAGTATATGGTGCCTACTGGTACGAGTCAAGTATTTGAACAAATCTTTCGCGTGTCTTCTATGGTAGGTTTGGCATACTACTTCATTGATCGTGGACTCCATTTGGCGGCAGGTGGTGCGACCTTTGCTACATTCCCAGGCGTATTGGCAGGGTTACTGGTATTAATTTATTTTTACTACCGACAACGTAATGTTCGAGAGAAGATGCTTTCACAACAGAATCCTAATGCTATTTGTGAAAGTAATGGCACCGTAGTTAAACGCTTGTTTAGCCTTGCTATACCTGTTTCTATGGCGAATATTATGCTTCCTATGGTATCACTCATTGATACATTTATCGTCCCAAAACGATTGATGGATATTGGATACTATCTCAATGAAGCAACCACACAATTTGGCTATTTAACGGGTATGGCAACATCGCTGATTGGGTTGCCAATTATTCTAACTACGTCCTTAGCCGCTAGTCTTGTACCAGCCGTATCTGAGGCCCATACTCAAGGTGATGTACATCGCATCGTGAAACGAGCGGAAACGGCGATTAAAATTGCTAATATGTTTACGATTCCAGCCTGTATTGGTCTCTGTGTGCTAGCTACGCCAATATCGCAATTAATATATGCAACACCCCACGCAGGGCCTGTTATTGCTGTTATTAGCTTGAGTATTGTGTTCCTCGGTTGGCAGCAGGTTACTGCAGGTGTTTTACAAGGGTTAGGAAGGACAGTAATTCCTATGGTATCGATTTTTATCGGCTTATTAGTGAAGACATTCTTAGATTATGAGTTGACAGGCAGTGTTGAGTTGGGCATTAATGGTGCGGCTTGGGCGACGAATTTAAACTTTGCTATTGCAGCGCTTATTAATTATATTTTTGTAAAAAGATATGTAGGTTCGGTACTGAACACATTAGAGTTATTAAAAATAATAGTATCTGCCATGGCCATGGGCGGTGCTACACAAGTCATCTATGTGAGCACTGTTGATTTATTAGGCAATGGTGGCGCTGTGGCTGCAGCAATTGTAGTGGCTATTTTTGTATATGGTTTATCGTTATGGCTTACTAAAGCTGTCGTAAAAGATGATATATACCATTTCCCAATCATAGGCAAGCGCTTACAAGCTCGACGCAATAGGGAGGAAGCAAAGCTATATGAAGAACAATATTGATATTCAACCTTTAGTCGATGTAGTGAAAACTTTGCGTGCACCAAATGGCTGTCCTTGGGATCAAAAGCAAACGCATGAATCTTTACGCCGCTATTTTATAGAAGAGACTTACGAAGTAGTAGATGCCATTGATAATAAAGATATGCCAAATCTTCGTGAAGAGTTAGGTGATGTATTATTGCAAGTTGTCTTTCACAGTCAATTGGCAGAGGAGGCTGGTCATTTTACACTTCAAGACGTAATTAATGATGTCGCTGAAAAAATGATTCGTCGTCATCCTCGTGTTTTTAGCCCAGAAAATGATGAAAAATCATACACTTGGGATGAATTAAAGGCACAAGAAAAGAAAAATATTCAAAATTCTGTATTGGATGGTGTATCGAAAAGTTTACCTGCTTTAATGGCGGCTTATAAACTCCAAGAAAAGGCTGCAAAGCTAGGATTTGACTGGGACGAGCTTGATCCTGTTTGGGCTAAAGTTTCCGAAGAAATGGGGGAATTTAAGGAGGCTATTGACCAAAATGATAGAGAAAATATGGAAAAAGAAGCAGGAGATGTGCTTTTTTCCTTGATTAATCTATTCAGATGGTATAAAATAAGCGGTGAAAATGCACTAAATCGCACAAACACAAAGTTCCGACAGCGTTTTTTACATGTAGAAGCTTGTGTTAACCAAAGCGATCGCTCATGGGAAGACTTTTCATTAGCTGAGCTCGATGCTTTTTGGGAGGAGGCTAAAGTGCAGGAAAAGTAACCTAGAGGTTTATACACTTCTAAGGTATTGTAATTTTAAGGAGGTTCTGTCATGAACAAAACAGAATTAATCGCAAGTGTTGCACAAAAAACTGAATTAACTAAAAAAGATGCTGAAAAAGCAGTAAAAGCTGTATTTGACACAGTAGCTCAAGAATTAGCAGCTGGTGGCAAAGTACAAGTTATCGGCTTCGGTACTTTCGAAGTTCGTGAACGCGCAGCTCGTGAAGGCCGTAACCCACAAAACGGTAAAACTATCACAATTGCAGCTTCCAAATCCCCTGCATTCAAAGCTGGTAAAGGTTTGAAAGAACAAGTTAACGCTGCAAAAGCTAAAAAACGCAAAAAATAATCCATATTGGATGTGAAAGAGACCTTTCGAGGTCTCTTTTTTTTATCTATTTATGGTATAATGCACAGAGAAAGGGTGCATTATGAATAACGAAACATCAAGGAAGGTTCTCATTGTGTCTGCCTCAATCGGCACTGGACATATGCAAGCCGCAAGAGCCATAGAAGAATATTGGAAAGAAAAAGAGCCACAAGCATCAATTACCCATGTTGATTTTCTTGATACAGAAACTATGTCTGTAGAGCATTTAATTAAGGGTACCTATATCAAGATGATTGACGTATTCCCCATGCTCTATGATATGATTTATCGCGTATCGAAAGGGGAAAAACGAGGTACCATTATGCAAACCGCATTGTCGTACCTACTTAAAAGCCGCATGCTTAAACTAGTACAACAAGAAGAGCCAGATGTAATGGTCTTTACACATCCATTTCCTTGTGGGGCGGCATCGATTTTAAAACGTCAAGGTCATATAGATGTACCACTAGTGGCTATTATGACAGACTTTAGTAGTCATCAGTTTTGGCTCTATCCACAGATTGATGTTTACTATGTTGCAACAGAATCTATGGTACCTGAAATGGTAGCTTCAGGTATCGATGAATCTCGTATTCATGTATCTGGCATTCCTGTGCGGCGATCTTTTTTCCGTGATGCTATTGAAGAGTATAGCTTAGAGGAACCTGTGAAAGTTCTTGTTATGGGTGGTGGCCTGGGTTTAGGCTCTCTTGAGACGGCTTTAAAACATCTAGATGAAGTAAATGGTATTGGTGAAATTACCGTTGTAGCTGGACAAAATACGTCTCTTTACGAATCGTTAGTTGTCCTTAGTGAATCTATGAAGACGAAGACTACCGTATATGGTTATACTACCAATATTTCTGAGCTCATGAAATCATCGTCTTTGCTCGTCACAAAACCTGGTGCATTGACCTGTATGGAGGCTGTTACAATCGGATTGCCAATGGTATTCTTTAATGCTATCCCAGGGCAGGAAGAGGCAAATGCAGAATTGTTAGAGCAACGGGGATGTGCTCGTTGGGCTCGCGATATTCACAACTTAGAAGATGTGGTAACTGCACTGTTAATTAATTCTCCGCGACTTCAACAAATGTCTGAACGTGCTCGCGAATGGCATGTGGATGGGGCTGCTGATATCGTAAATAGTCTCATTGAAATTTTAGATGCTAGTGCACAAGATGAGCTTGTGAAAGCTCAAGAGGCAATTAGCTAACCAATATAGAAAAAGCGATGACCTAAAGGGCCATCGCTTTTTTCTATTGATACTGTTCAATATGTTCTTTTCGAAGTTTTTGTAATGTAACTAAGAAAGCATCCGTACTTTCTGCACCATCCAATAGATCTTTTAATTGGTAAGAGTCATCAAGGGTAACACTCCATTGGAAGGAGTCGTTATCGTCGTACACATTGAATACGACTGGTGTCTCTAAGTCCTCTGGCATATAGCCGTCATCATCGGACACAGTTGCATACGTGCCATCCTCTAAGAGCTCAGTAAATAATGTGTCATACCCATCAATGTCGATAAGTTCAAAGTTGATACTTTCATAAAAGTCTAAAACCATATCCGTCGCCATGTGGACCTCCTCATGAATATATATGTTACGTTTATTCTACTGAGGGCGCCTGTTACTGTCAATGGTAATGTGTAGTATAATAAATAACAGAATTACAAAATAGGAGCGGAATATGAACGTTATTAGTTTACAGAACATAGAGAAATCATATGGCACAAGGCTACTGTTTAAAGAGGTGAGTATGACTTTTACCACGGAAAAACGATTAGGTCTTGTGGGCATCAACGGAACGGGTAAGTCTACATTTCTAAAAATATTAGCAGGACAAATGGAAGCTGATAAAGGCACCATTGAGCGTAATGGTAAGGCTAGCATTTATTACTTAGCGCAGACACCTGATTTTGATGCGGAAGCTACTTTGCTTGAGGCCGTTCTTGATGGAAATCATCCTCGGTTGCAAATGGTAAAAGTCTTTGAACGTATTAGTCGTGAGTATCGCCAAATGCAAGAGTCTGGTAAAGACGATGCTAAAATATCTCGCAACTATATGAATGCACTGGAGCAAATGGATCAGCAAGACGGGTGGCAAGTAGAGCAAGAGGCGCGCATTATTTTATCTAAATTGGGCTTTCCTGATGTGGAGCAAAAGGTAGCTATGTTATCAGGAGGGCAAAAGCGTCGTCTTGCATTGGGGCAAGCATTGCTATATCCATGTGATCTTTTATTACTAGATGAGCCGACTAACCATTTGGATGAAGATAGTATTGATTGGCTAGAGTCGTATTTGAGTGTACGTCAAGGAGGATTATTAATCAGTACCCATGATAGATATTTCCTCGATTCCGTATGTAATGGTATTTTAGAGCTATCAAATCGTCATATGTATCAATACGATGGCAATTATGAAGAATTTATTGCCTTGAAAGCTGATCGAGAGGCTCGTGAAGCTGCTACGGAAGAAAAACGACGTCAATTTTTAAAGCGGGAAATCGAATGGGTACGTCGTGGTGCTCTGGCAAGAACTACAAAACAAAAGGCTCGTCTTGACCGTTACGAAAAATTAAAGAATATGGAGAAAACCCGTCGTCCGGATCAAATGGATCCTATTGCGCTGAAGACACGTTTAGGAAAAACCATCTTTGATATTGAGCATTTAGAGTTTTATTTTGATGAACGTCCTATGATTAAGGACTTTACCTATCACGTGGTACGCCATGATCGTATCGGTATAGTAGGGCCCAATGGTGTTGGTAAGTCTACCTTTATGAATATCCTTGATGGCACCTACGAAGCGACGAGAGGTACTATTGGTAAAGGTGAGACCGTTCGTATTGCTCATTTTAAACAAGAGCTACCTGAATTTGATGAAGATATGCGCGTTCTCGATTATATTCGTGAGGACCACTCTTATATGGTGCTCGGTGATGGATCTACATTGAGCGCAGGACAAATCCTTGAGCGATTCCTTTTTACCCCAGAATTACATGGTGTACCGATTCGAAAACTCTCTGGCGGGGAACGTCGTCGTTTATACCTCTTAAAATTGTTGATGAGCGCCCCTAACGTATTATTGCTGGACGAACCGACGAATGATCTTGATATTCCAACATTGGAGGTATTAGAGGATTTCCTTGACTCCTTTAGTGGCGTCATCATCACCGTTTGCCACGATCGGTACTTCCTAGACCGCGTAGTGGATAAACTGTTTGTTTTTACCGGCGATGGACATATTGAAATCGTTCATGGCTCGTATTCTGACTACAAAGATGCTCTTGATGAAAGTAGTGGCAGCAAGCGCCCATTCTATATGCCAAATGATAATATACCGGCTAATTCCAAAGTGGTACGAGCTGTAGTAGGTGGAGAGGCTGATAGCGATGACTCTGTTGATAATCAATCTAATAGGGTAGATACCCTTGGAAATGATAATGTTGTTGCTGGTGATAAAACAGATACTTTCAAAGAAATACCAAAGAAGGGTCTCAATAAAGCAGAAGAAGCGGAGTATGCCAAAATTATGGATGAATTGCCTAAGCTAGAACATTTAGTGAAGGGCCTCGATGTTATGATAAGCCAAGTGGCTACTGATTATGAAAAAATGCAGTCACTGATGGAGGAACGAGAAGAAACACAGACTCAAATAGATGCGCTCACTGAACGGTGGATGGAATTAGAGGAACGCCTATAATTCCTTTTATCATGCTATTTTTTAATATCTGTTATGCAAAGGAATTACGTGTAAGTTTATTGATAAAACTCACAATGTATAGTATAATTTCTACGATTAACGATAACAACGTTACCTAAGTAGGAGGAACTCATGAGTAAGTACCAATTTTTAGACCGTCGCGTGCCAATTGAAGACGGAAATATTGCATTAGTACAAGATTTAACTAAATGTAAAAACTGCTCCTTATGTCGTAAAGCTTGTGCTGTAGACATGGGTGTATTTGATTATTATGATTTAACAACAAATGGGGATCATCCAATTTGTATTCATTGTGGTCAATGTGCGTCTATTTGCCCATTTGATTCCATTAATGAGCGCTCTGAAATTGATGAAGTAAAAGCAGCTATTGCTGACCCTAATAAAATCGTCATTTTCCAAACTGCGCCTGCCGTACGTGTTGGTTTAGGCGAGGAATTTGGCCTTGAGGCTGGTACGTTTGTAGAAGGTAAAATGGTGGCTGCTCTTCGTAAATTGGGTGGCGACTATATTCTTGATACAAACTTTGGTGCGGACATGACTATCATGGAAGAAGCATCTGAGTTATTAGAACGCGTTATTAATAGTGATGCAGTATTGCCTCAATTCACATCTTGTTGTCCTGCTTGGGTTAAGTTTGCGGAAACATTCTATCCAGAATTCTTGCCAAACCTATCTACGGCTAAGAGCCCAATTGCTATGCAAGCGCCTACACAAAAAACATATTTTGCTGAAAAAATGGGCCTTGATGCAAAACAAATTGTTGCCGTTGCAGTAACACCATGTACAGCTAAGAAGTTTGAGATTCGTCGCGATGAAATGAATTCCTCTGCGGAATACTGGGATACACCAGAAATGCGCGATACAGACTACTGTATTACTACACGGGAACTTGCAAAATGGTTGCGCGCAGAAGAAATCAACTTTGATGATCTTGAAGATTCTGCTTTTGACCCATTGATGGGTGAAGCTTCTGGTGGTGGTATCATTTTCGGTAACACTGGTGGCGTTATGGAAGCGGCTATGCGTGCGGCTTACAAGATGGCGACAGGTGAAGATGCACCTCAAACATTGATTCCATTTGAAGCTATTCGCGGCATGGATGGTGCTCGCGAAGCAGACGTAGTGATTGGGGATAAAACATTACACGTAGCGGCAGTTCATGGTACAGGTAACTTGCGTAAGTTCATCGAACACATGCGTGCAGAAAATATCCATTATGACTTTATCGAAGTAATGGCTTGTCGTGGTGGCTGTATCGGTGGTGGTGGACAACCACGCGTTAAATTGCCGATGGCTGACAAAGCTCGTGAAGCTCGCATTGCTTCCTTGTATACTCGCGATGCAGAAGTAACTGTAAAAGCTGCTTGTGATAATCCAGATATCCAAAAATTGTATGCTGAGTTCTTTGATGGCAAACCTATGAGCCACAAAGCACATCACATGTTACATACTACCTTTGTAAATCGTTCTGAAGATTTAGGCCCTAATGGCGCTTGTACGCCTGCTACATGCCCTACATCCGTGCCTAATTTGAAAAAGGCGGCAGAGGCGGCTAAAGCGGCAGCGGAAGCTAATAGCTAAGAAATATATAGCAGATAGTTGATATGTTAGTCAGCTATCTGCTTTTTTATCTATTTTATATAGTGGAAATATAGTCAATAAAAGCTTTCACAGATGTAGATTCTATATATGCCATATACGCATAGGGGTTAAAATATAGAGATTGGTAAATTGGTTTAGGAATTACCTGTAGTATGCTATAATTAAATTGTTATTATAGAAGCAATCAATACTGGTTCGGGAGGATCTTCATGGCTTTTAAATTAAAAGGAAAAGAAGAAAAATTTTTCAGTATTTTGGAAAAGCATGCTGCACTAACTTATGAAAGTGCGGAAATGATGGAACGCGTGTTTAAGGGGGATATCTCTAAGGAAGAGGCATTTCTTGAAATTGATACAAAGGAAAAAGCTGCCGATGAATTAGTAAATGAAACTGTAGAGCGTTTACGTAAAACATTTATCACTCCAATGGATCGTGAGGATATTCAGCTTTTGATTGACCAACTGGATACTACATTGGATAATATCAAAGAAATCATGGATAAAATGGTTATGTATCACGTTGGAAAACCAAGTGATGGTGCTATTCGCATGAGTGAAATTGTTGTTAAATGCGTTAAGCATATCAACAAATCCATTGGTTATATGGGTAGTCTTAAAAAGGATCATGTGAAGGTAGAGGGGCGTGTTCACCAAGTATTGAAACTTGAGTCTGAAGCGGATAATATTTATCATGAAGAAATGGCTAAGCTCTTTACAGAGTGTACAGATCCAATTGAAATTATCAAATGGAAGGAAATCCTTAGCGCTATGGAAGATGTAATCGATGGCTGCGAAGATTTGGTTGGTACATTCCGCCGGGTAGTATTGAAGTATGCTTGATGCTCATTATTTAGTATGGCTAGTTGTATTTTTAGCATTAGCCTTTGACTATATCAATGGCTTTCATGATACGGCGAATGCCATTGCCACATCCGTTTCTACACGAGCTATTGAGCCTAAAAAGGCAATTATGATGACCGCTGCTCTCAATTTTTTGGGTGCAATGGTTAGTACAGGTGTTGCAAAGACTATCGGTGGTGATATAGTAATGTCGCCATCCCTTATCGATAGTGGTATTATTTCTGCAGCCCTTATCGGTGCTATCACATGGAATCTTTTAACCTGGTATTGGGGAATCCCAAGTTCCTCATCCCATGCTTTGATTGGTGGTATCATCGGTGCTGTGGGCTGGTCTGTAGGATTTGACGCTTTGAATGAGGCGGGGATTTTAAAAATCTTTTTGTCTCTTATTTTATCTCCGATTGTAGCCATGATTGGTGGCTATATTGTGATGAAAGTATTGTTGCTTATTTTCGGTAGATTTTCTCCAATTGCTTTAAATGATCGATTTAGATCCATGCAAATTGTATCAGCTATTATGATGGCATTTTCTCATGGCTCTAATGATGCACAAAAAGCGATGGGGATAATCACATTAACCTTACTTAGCGGTGGTTTCATCGATACATTAGATGTACCGATTTGGGTAAAACTTTGTTGTGCTACTGCAATGGCTATGGGGACTGCTGTAGGCGGTTGGAAAATTATCTCTACAATGGGTACCAAGATTTTCAAACTAGAAACTATTAATGGGTTCGCTGCTGATTTAAACTCGGCGATTACTATTTTTACAGCTACATTCTTACATTTGCCTGTAAGTACTACACACGTAGTAAGTGGTTCTTTACTAGGTGTAGGCTCTTCTAAACGCATTAAAGCCGTTAACTGGGGCGTAGCAAGATCTATGGTTATGGCTTGGTTTGTAACGATTCCATTATCTGGCATCGTTGCCGCTATTGCTTATGAAGTAGGTCACTTACTATTTGGCTAATTCATATACTTTTTATTACAGTAAAAAAGACTGCAAACGCAGTCTTTTTTGTTTGTCAAAATATTCTTCCTATATTGTCATATTTATAAATAATTTGCTTTTCTATTTTAAAATTCTATTTATTATATATGTACGTGATAGTTTCTAAATAATCTAAAAATATAGAAATAAACTGATTTGTAAATACTATATTCTATAAAAGAGATTTATCTATATTTGGCAACATTAATGTTACAATTCAAGTTGAATAGGGGAAAATACTTATAAATATGTGTTTTATTGATTATGCATTTTACTAATAAATGAAGTTTATTACTTGTTTATAGGCTGTTAAGAGGTTGTTTAAAGTGAATGGCTATTGCATACTTATGTATCGGAGGTTATACTATCGGTAGAAGGAGTTTTTCAAGTGAAAAGTGAGGTATGTATATGGCATGGGGTGGATCTAGACGCGGTGCCGGGCGCCCACGTAATCCTATTAAACGTATTGGTAGAACCTTTCGACTTAGTGATGAAGAGTTTCTTTCGCTAAAGCCATTGATCATGGCTATTAAGGCAAATAATGATAAACGATATAGGCAACAATATAGCCGAGAAGTATAAATAATCAGGCATTGTCACAGCATATACAATTTAATACATTTTAAATCTATTTTACAATAATTCATTATTTCTAAATCTTTCAACTACAACACATCTTTACTCTCTAAAACAATATGCTGTGTGCAATACAAGCAGTACGAAAAGGTCCCAATTCATTTGAATTGGGACCTTCTTCGTTATATATAATATACAATACATATTACATATTACTCTATATTTTGTTATATTAAATTAGTCTACTTTGATGCCGTGAATTTCTTCAGCTAAACGTTTTAGAGCATCAACGGTACGTACCCCAGGAGTGATTTCAGAAAGTTTTACACGAATGAAGTGACCTTCTTTAACGGCTGTGATATCTTGAAGTTGAGGGTTAGCCTTAATCTTTTCAATTTTTTGTTGGAAATCATCATCGTTGCGAATAGAATTGCCATAGTCAGCGATAATAATATAGTCAGGATTTTGCGCAATTACTGTTTCCCAAGAACCTTTAGCCCATGTTTTATCAACGCCTAAGCCGCTCATTACATTATCAGCACCGATAAGTTTTAAGATGTTAGTAGTATAACCTTCGAATGCTGTGAATGGTTGACCGTCTTCAGAGTCATAAATGAAAACGCGTTTACGAGGTAAGTCTTTTAGTTTATCCTGGATAGCTGCCAATGTTTTACGTTGACCTGCAACCCATTCTTCTGCCTTAAGTTTTACGCCGAAAATCTCACCCAATTTAATCATGTCGCTGAAGTTGGTTTCTAGGTCAGCTTTAGTAGATAACATGGATTCAGGGATCCAAATATTAACCTTTTGGGAAATCATTTTATCTGCAGGTATAGCTCGTTTGCTGAAAGAATCAGGCCATCCCGTAGCGAAGTCAGGCTTTACGGACATGAATACTTCATAGGAAGGCCATTTATCAGATAATACTTTTACTTTGTCGTAAGCCGCTTGTAAAGGTGGGTAGATTTCTTCTTCTTTGAAAGCCGTCCCAGCCATTTTGTCTTCAAGGCCTAATTGTAACATCATTTCCGTTGTTGCTTGCGACATGGACACTGCATGAGTAGGGGCGGATTTTACGGCAAAGTCTGTTTTTGTACCGTCAAATGTTTCACTCCATGTTACAGAGGTTCCATTATCCGCTGTAGTTTTTGTAGTATCAGAACCACAACCAGCAATAGCGAATGTAGCACATGTCATAGCGATTAAAAATAATTTTTTTGATTTTCTTAATTTTTGAAACATAATAAGTCCTTTCTTTACTAATTAATAATATAAATGATAGCGCCCTTCATCCCAAGAGGTTTTGAAAGAAACTTCAAAAATTGGTTCAAGAATTTCAGGTGTGAGCACCTCGGTAGGGGAACCTTCTTTTAGGATAGTTCCGCTGTTCATGATGACAATATGATCGCAATATTGAGCCGCTAGATTTAAGTCGTGAAGGACTACGATCGTAGTGCCTTTAAAATCACGTAATTGTTTCATTAGTGCCACTTTATACTTCATATCTAAATGATTAGTAGGTTCATCTAAAAGAAGTATTTGAGGTTTCTGGGTTAAGGCTTTAGCAATGAATACGCGTTGCTTCTCACCACCTGATAAATGATGAATTTCTTCGTCTGCTAAATGGGTGATTCCTACTTCATTCATATAATGCTCTGCAATTTTAACATCCTCAGAACTATAGGTGCCAAAGTGTTGTTTGTACGGATACCGTCCCATGAGAACGATATCTTTTACGAGAAAATCATCGATCATAGCATCTCTAGATTGTGTTAAGACTGCTACCAATTGAGCAAATTCGCGACCTTTATAAGACTCTAAAGGTTTTTCGTTTAATGTGATTTTGTTTTTTGATGGATGAAGTCGATATAGATGGCTAAGTAGCGTAGACTTACCACATCCATTCGGTCCAATTATGGCTGTTATTTTATTGGTAGGAAATGTTACAGAAATATTCTTTAACACTTCTTTGGTTTCATAAGAAAAAGACAGCTGATTAATTTGATACATAGTATCTCCTATAGATATGATATACACTAACCATTGTGTTTATAACGATTCATGATAATCCAAATAAAGAGTGGAGCCCCCAATAAGGATGTAAGTACACCAATAGGGATTTCTTCTGGACTGTAGAGTGCTCTCGATAATACGTCTGACCAAATCATAACGATACTACCGATGAGTGCACTGAATACTAATGTATGTTTATGTTTAGGTCCGCCTATAATCCGAGCAAGGTGAGGGATGATAAGGCCGATAAAGCCAACTACACCAACCTTTGATACTAGTGTGGCAATCACAATAGAGGATATGATAACGATGCTTAATTGTAACTGCTTAACGGAAAGGCCCATTTGTGCTGCTTCATGATTACCGAGTAGCAACACATCAAGGTCTTGGTTGAACATATAGATATATAGCATAAACAAGGTTACAATGATTGCTGTTAATGGTAAATCACCCCATTGTATGCCTGCAAAGCTGCCAAGTAGCCAGAACATGGCACTTCGCACTTGAGCTTCGTGTTTGGCTCCGTAAATAATCATCATCGTTAAGGCTGAGAATACACCAGTCATACCCATACCTATGAGGATAAGTTTTACGGGGCTGTTGCTTTTACCAACACATAAGAGGACTAATATAATTGAAAGTGCTGCGCCTAGGGCCGCAAAAATAGGCGTATTGTACTGGCCTAAGAATGGAAGCCCACCCATGATAATAGCGAAAACGGCACCTGTGCTTGCGCCAGAAGAAACCCCTAATACATAGGGATCTGCGAGGGCATTGCGCGTGACAGTTTGCATTAATAGACCTACAAGTGATAGACCTATACCTGTTAGAACAGAGTAAATAAGTCGTGGTAAGCGGATATCTGTAATAATCGTATTAGTCATAGATGCTTTAGTATTTGCATCGATCATAGATATAAGAGCCGAAATAATTTGGTCTAGAGAAACGAATTTAGCTCCAAACTGTAAAGCTGTTACTAACGAAATACAGAGGATTAGACAGAGTATAAATACTTTTACCGAAGTCTGCATAAAATCTCCTTATTCTATTTTTATTTAGGTAGTCTAAGTCTTATCTAAGTATAGAGAATTTTCAATATATATACAATATTAATACCTGTATAGGTATTATAAGTATGAGGATTCATTAAATTATAAATAGCAAAATCTTATGTTGGTTTTATTCATTTTTATAAGGTCATTGTTATTTTGATATATGAAAAATTTATCAGAATAGCTATAATAGAACTATATGTACAGAAGTACGTTTAGGAGGTGTTAGTTTGATACAAGATTTATTATCTGAGGATAATGTATCCTTTCATTATCCCGCTGAGACGTGGGAGGATGTTATTCGTCATGGTGGCCAACTGATGGTTGATGCGGGTTTTACGGAGCCATCTTATACAGAGGCTATGGTTGAAGTAGTTCGCGAAATGGGCCCATATATCGTATTGGCTCCAGGTCTTGCTATGCCACATGCTCGCCCAGAACATGGTGCAAAGCGTGTAGGGACAGCTTTAGTGACATTGGAAAAACCATTGAATTTTGGCAGTCCTGATAATGACCCTGTATCTGTCGCATTATTCTTATGTGCTCCCAATAAAGATGAGCATATTCAATTGTTAACAGATATCGCTACATTATTTGAGGATGAAGAATTCTTAGATGCGGCCGTTGACTTTGAAAGTATTGACGACGTACAAGCATTCTTGGCAGAGCATTTAGACGAGCAATAAACATTTATAAGGAGGCAAGTATGATTTCTGTATTAACTGTATGTGGTAATGGTATTGGTTCTAGCTTGATGTTAAAAATGAAAATTGAAGAAATTTGTGCTGAAAATGGTATCGATGCACAAGTTGAATCTATCGATTTTAACGCGGCTCAAGGTCGTAAGGCTGACCTTATCGTAACTGTAAAAGAATTGGCTGAACAATTTGACGATAAAAATGTTGCTATTGTTTGTAGCTATATTAATAAAAAGAAGATTACAGAAGATGTTCTTGAAGCATTAAAACAAGCCGCTCAATAATATGTAACAATTATATATAGGAGGTAGTGCCATGGAAATGGTATTAGAGTTCTTGCGTGATGTGCTGTCTCAACCGGCACTTTTGATTGGTATTATGTCATGTATAGGCTTGATTGCCTTGAAACGTCCGTTTCATAAAATAATGACGGGCACATTAAAACCTATTCTTGGGTATTTAATGTTAGCTGCAGGTGCGGGTGTTATCGTTAGCAATCTTGACCCATTGGGGAAAATGATTGAACATGGATTTCATATTACTGGTGTAGTGCCAAATAATGAAGCTATCGTAGCTGTTGCACAAAAGGTACTTGGCGTTGAAACAATGTCTATTCTTGTTGTAGGCTTATTGATGAACTTATGTATTGCACGTTTCACCAAGTTTAAGTATGTGTTCTTAACAGGTCATCACAGCTTATTTATGGCATGCCTTATGTCTGCCGTACTTGGTACAGCAGGTTTATCTGGTATGGAACTCATACTTGTAGGTGGTTTCTTAATGGGAGCTTGGTCTGCCATTTCTCCAGCTATTGGTCAAAGTTATACATCCAAAGTGACAGATGGTGATGAAATTGCCATTGGTCATTTCGGTAGTTTAGGCTACTATTTATCGGCTTGTGTTGCTAAATATGTTGGGAAAGCTGAAGATAGCACAGAAGATATTGAAATACCAGAAAAATGGGGTTTCTTACGAGACTCAACATTATCTACAGCATTAACTATGATCGTATTTTACCTAATTGCGGCATTTGCAGCAGGTTCCGAATTTGTCGCTACTTTATCAGGTGATATGAGCCCATATTTATACGCTGTTATGAGTGCTATGAATTTTGCTGTTGGTGTAACAATCGTATACTCAGGTGTGCGTATGATCTTAGGTGATTTGATTCCTGCATTCCAAGGGATTGCTACAAAAATTATTCCTAATGCAATTCCAGCTGTAGACTGTGCCGTATTCTTCACCTATGCTCCAACTGCGGTTGTATTAGGCTTCCTTAGTTCCTTCATCGGTGGTATCATCGGTATGCTTATCCTTGGTGCTGTAGGTGGCGTATTAATCATTCCTGGTCTTGTGCCACACTTCTTCTGTGGTGCTACAGCAGGTATTTATGGCAATGCTACTGGTGGTCGTCGTGGCGCAGCGGTAGGTGCTTTCCTAAATGGTTTGGCTATTACATTCTTGCCAGCTTTGGCGTTGCCAGTTCTTGGTCAATTAGGCTTCCAAAATACAACCTTTGGTGATGCGGACTTTGCCGTAATGGGTCTAGTATTAGGTAATGCTTATGAATGGGTAGGTATGGCTGGTATCTATGGCATTGTAGCTATTGCCGCTTTAGTACTCATCGTTCCTAACTTTATTAAAACAAAGGGTAAAGTTATTAACTACGTAGAAGAGGATTAATGAAAACAACTGAGCAACATCGTAATGTAGTTGTTCGATATGTATTCCTGACTATTGGGGCCATAAGTTTTGCCCTTGGTACAGCAGGTATCGTACTACCACTATTGCCAACAGTTCCTTTTTATATGCTAACTTTATTTTGTTTAGCTCGAGGGTCTGAACGATTCCATAAAATGTTTTTGGAATCTAGTTTATATCAAAAGACTGTTGCTGCTTATGAACGCGATAAAGCGTTGACCTTGCGGGCAAAGTTGTCCATTCTCGTATCCGTTAGTGCCATAATGGCGGTTGGTGCCTATTTTAGTCAAGATATGCCTATTGCTCTAATGGTTATGGGCATTATATGGGTAGCGCATGTCATAGCATTAGCTTTTATTATTAAAACAAAAAATAGGAACTTATATCCTTAGTTTTGAATATAGCCTCATGAATTAAATTGTTGTAGTTTAATTCATGAGGCTTATTTTATAGTACACTAGAATAACTCTCAACGAAGATCTTAATTGTTTTATATTACTAAAACGAACTAGCTTGTGTTTTTAAATCTAAAATGAATTATTATTAATTAGAAGTTGACAATGACTATCAATAAGTATACTATAATATAATATTATTAATTTATGTTTATAGTATTTGTGTATATGGTGATAGTATGAATCCACATAATCATGCGGTTTCACATGCTGGAACATCTATGTCAAGGTATACGGTGTTTGACGGTATCGATCTAATGTTTCTAGATGTGAAGCAAGAGACGATTCAATTTTATGCTAAATCACATACCAAGACGTTTGCTATAAATCACTGTGAAGAGGGGCGCATAGAGTGCAAGTTTTCATCTGGTGAGTATTTATATATGGGGCCAGGGGATATGTCGTTAGGTTGGCATATACGCGCTGATTATCAACATGAAAATTACTTTCCTACAAAATTATTTAAAGGAATTGTATTATTAGTAGATGTTGAAAAAGCTCAACCCGTAGTAGATGCACTTGTTAGTGATTCTCGAATTGATTTGACTGAGTTGGCCAATCGGTTTTGTGAGCATTCTGATTTTGGTATGATGATGGAAGAAACGGAAACTGTTCGTCACATTTTTTCCAGTTTATATAATGTGCCAGATCAAATAAAAGAGCACTATTTTAAATTAAAAGTGATTGAAATCTTTTTATTATTATCTGTTATCTCTACAGCCAATCCTGAAAAGAGAAGTACCTATAGAAAGCAACAGGTAGATATTGTAAAAGCTGTAAGTGAATATGTATCGACACAGTTTATGAAGCGTATTACTATTGACTCCTTGTCTGAACAGTTTGATATTCCTACATCTACCCTGAAACGTTGCTTTAAAGGTGTATTTGGTACAACTATACATCAGTATCTAAAAGAATGTCGTATTAATGCGGCAAAGCGATTGCTTCAGGACTCAGATCAGTCTATTTTAGAAATCGCTAATGCGGTAGGGTATGAGAATGGTAGTAAGTTTACTAGTGCATTCAAAGAGGCTACTGGTGTAACGCCAAGTGCTTATCGTAAGGTCTAAATAATTTGGACCTTATATTATCCTAGCTAAAAATTTTTGTGCTTTATGCTAGGTTTGATAGCCTATGAAAATTAAATATTGTCCTAAACGTATATTTTTGGTCTATTCGGAGTAGATATGTATAATACACTTTGCTACTATTAAACCTGTAAATGATTTTCAATGTCATTTGATTGTAGTGGTAAAGTGTATTTTTATATGCATGGTTAAATATATGTGTGGAGGAAATTTAATGAATAGGAGTTGGGTGCGGGCAAGGAGATATGTCATACTATCCTGCGCAGTAGCGTGCTGGTTGCAAATGCCGGTGGTTATGGCGGACAATGCGACTGTAACAACCGATGTGGTCCATGTTCGCGGTACATGGGCTGAAGAGCAGGCAAAACAAGAGTCTCAACAGACGACGATTATCACGAAGAAGGATATTGTCAAAAAGCAGGCAAAATCCGTAGAAGATATTGTATTTTCCGAAACTGGCGTATCTAGAACCGTCGATTCGATGGGGCGCGTCGGCGTATCTATCCGTGGAGCGGATCCTCGTCATACCTTGATTCTTGTGGATGGACAGCCTGTGATGGGCGACCTTGCCAAATATCAAGGTGCTGGTGATGAATTACAACGTCTCGGTACAGAAAATGTGGAACGTATAGAAATTATCCAAGGTGCAGCTAGTGCTAAATACGGATCCGATGCCATCGGTGGTGTTATCAATGTTATTACCAATAAACCGCGTAAAACCGCTGGCCTTCAGTTTAATGCGGAAGGTCGTAGAACTAAAGGCGACGGTGATATCGTACCGTTTTCCAATTTCTTTATGCGCGCTGATTCTGGCTCATTAGGTAAGTTAAAAGTTAATATTCACGGTAGTAAACGTGACATTATGCCTATTTATGCCAGTGAGCAGCGTCGTATCAGCGCTATGACCAATGATGAAGACCATGGCTTTTTAAAGAATTCCCTACGGTATTACGGTACAAATTCTAATATAGGTTTGGCCGCTACGTATGATATTAATGATAAGCAGTCTCTGGGAATTCGCATCGATCGGTATAATGAGGACTTAGAACGGTATGTAAAGCGCAGTACTTCTTATTTGGAACCTCAGGTTCATTACAAACGGGATTTAGACAGGAATAATCTCAATTTGACGTATACTGGTCAGGATAATAAGAGTTCGTGGAAAGCGGAACTGAATTATACGCGGACCAAAGAAGATGATGTAACATTAACCAGTGACTACGGGAACAGTACCTATGAAGGGAAAAATACATTAAACTATGTGGATAATGTAGATCATCGTCAATGGAGCGTAACACTCGGGGCAGATACGCAAGTCAATAAGAAACATCTCTTGTCTTATGGTATTGGGTTTATACGGGAGACAGGCGAAGGTAGCAGACTTAAAAATGCGCCTCATACCTATAAACGGCATATCGATCCCTGGGATTACGATAAAAGTCTAGCGGTAAAAAACGGTGTTCCTTCATCCACAATTTATGACCATTCTTTCAGAAAAAACGAGGCCGGTGTAGAGCAGTGGAATAAGGAGAAAGAATGGTATAACGGAGATAAAAGCAAGCCAAACACATTGCCGGAATTTACTTACGAAGAATATCTTCAATATTTGGATCCGCAGGCGGGGATTGATTCAGCGGCCGCAATGGGGCTTGTGGACGGCCCCGTGACGGAGCGTACGCTGAAAAAACGGAATCCTGAAGCTTATGCGCGATATCAGCAGTTTGCTAAACGTTTATTAGCGGAGAATAAAGAATTTATTGAAGACTATCATTTTAATAAGGAGGGCCGAAAAGATGAAAACGGTAAGTATTATCCAGCACTTTATGATGCCTATTTACCGAGCTTTTACTATGGCGCCGTACCGGATTTTGATTCTACGAAGTTGAAATTAAACGGAGCTTATTTTAAAGAAGAGTATTTAAAACGCGTTAATCAACAGACCGCAGGACGTGCGGAGATCAAGAAACAGAATTTCTTTATTCAGGATACGTGGCAGGTTAATAAAAATACTACTTTATCACCAATTATAAGACTGGATCATAGTGATTTATTCGGCTCCAACTGGTCGTTTAATTTCGGTATGACTCATAATGTACATGGAAATGTACACCGCAGATTAAAGGCTAATGTGGGTACCAGTTATACGGAACCTGGTATGGGCGAGCTGTATTATAACTGGGAAATGTATGGCCCAAATATTACAAATGCCACAATCGGTGGCGGTGAAGCCCGATTAGGTTGGTATTGGGTCGGAAATCCGAACCTTAAACCAGAGAAATCCATGAATTTCGACCTCTCTTTGGAAGGGGAAAATAAAAATACCTATGGTAAAGTAACCGTATTCCATAATAATATTCGGAATTATATGTCGATTTACAATACGGGATATTTGATGGATTTTTATCCTCAGTATGATGAATCTACCACATATGGAGCGGCGAAATTTGCTCATGCACCAGATATGATTTACAGTTTCCGTAATATCGGCAAGGCCCAAATTACGGGACTTCAATTTGAAGTTAAACAAACTTTGAATAAACACTGGAAGGCCCGTTTGGGATATACGTATTTACGAGCGCTTAATAAGAGCGATAAAGATATGCCTCGTGAATTACTGGATAAACCTCGTCATAAAGTGGATATCGGTGTGGATTTTGAGGATAAGGCTAGCGGATGGAGCGGTAGTCTGTGGGGAGATTATTATATTCATATGCTGGATAGTAACTCCTTGTCTGGTGGCGGTAATTATATGGTATCTTATATTGATCCTAATAATTCCGATCGTTCCGTTATCAGATATAATTTGAATAATAGAAGAACCGCCGATATGTATGAACATAAAACTTACGGCATATGGAATTTGATGATTCAAAAGAAGATTGATAAGGATTCACGAATCTATTTCGGTATTGATAATCTCTTTAACCATCGTGATGATGATCGGGCTTTATCGGCTCGAGTATATCGTATTGGATTAAATATGAAATTCGGTTTCGGTTCATGTGAAAGTAAAACGAAACTTACGAAGGAGCAGTTTGAATCGTTACCTCCGGTTATGCTGCAAGATTTTATTACGCGTCCTTTCGATACAGACAGAAAACGAGGTACGGAATTGGTAGGTGACTATCGTGTACGTAATGATAGTCATCTTGGATCCGATCGTCCTGCTACGCGGGTGACGACTACTAGTTACGTATCCGACGAGGCGGCAAAGAATCTGGCGGATCGGAAGGAACACGGCTTGAATCAACGTATACGTGTCGGTGTCGATGCTCGCATTAACGATAATACGAATATACGTGTTGTAGGCAGTGCTTCTGGCCAAGCTGGTGTAGATAGCAGTCATGAAACAGAAGGCTCTAAAGGCTTTAATCATCAACGTCTCGAAGAAGTAGATGTAACACATCACGGTTCTAAATGGGATCATAGTGTTGGTCGTATTACTGAATCTATGGGGGTTACAGGTTATTGGTTTAATAAAGAATATGACGGTCTTCGTAGTGTTTGGACGAATAAGAATACTCAAGTCCGTATCGGTGTGGGAACCTTTAAACATAGTACGGGAATTAGCGATAGTGCTTATACTCATGCTATTTATACGCATTTTAAACGGGTTCCAACGGTAGAGGAATTCTTAGGTGTTACTATGGATTCGGACGGTGCCAATAAGGAACTCATCGTACCAAATGCAGGGAATACTATTAATTTCTATCAGCAATTAAAAGCCTTGCGCGATAAGGAAGGCACCTTAGATGCGGAGGTAGGTACATTAAAGAAGAAAATCGATGATATGACTTCCGATATCTGGTCTAAAGAATTTATTGACGGCATGTCCGCGGATCAACTGGCTCCATTAAAAGCGGAGCTGGCAAAGTTGGAAGCATCTTTGCCGGATGTGGAAGCTCGTGTGGCGAAAGAACGGGAACCGTTGCGAGCTGCGCAGTTTGATGTGTTGCGCCGGATGCAGGAAATCGCGGTGAAAGCTTATGGTGCGGATGCGGCTAAACAGACTGTATCGATTAAGATGCCGGATGTGTCAGTAACGTATTCTTATAAATCGCGATACTATGATGAAGATGATGAACAATGGTATGAAGATGAACGTACTTTCACTCAGAAAATAGCACCGGGAACGATTGGGCTTGATAAGAAAAACCCATTGTTTGAAATGAAGTTGAGTGATACCTCTGTTCTTGCTAAGGGCGGAAAACCGTTTATTTCAAATTGGTACAATCAGAATAAGGCGGCTATCGTAGAGGCGTATCGTGCCAAGGCGAAAGATATAGCAACCTATAGTTTCGGTAATAATCCATATACGATGAAATTTGAAGATAATGCCTTTGACGGGCTGGACGAGTCTATTTATAAGGCAAATGTCGTTGATATTAACGACTCTGGCACGTCCGGTCTTATTAACGTAAAAGGAAGTGCCTATTATCCTTCTATGATAGCTTCGTACTTTAATAGCTTGGCTCGAATGCTTGAAAAAGCGGACGGCAACAGTCGTTTGCCGAGAGAGGCATTAGGAAAATATACAGGTGCTGTTATTCCTTCAATAGGTGTCGTATTGGAGCGGGATACAATTCCACCAATTGAAAAGGCTGCCTATGTTCAAGTTAAACATATGGTAACACCTCGACTTGGCTTAGCTGCATGGTACTTGCGCTCCTTTGGCGGTAGTGACTATCGCTTCTATACGGCGAATGGTAATGCTACAGAAGCGCATGAATTCAACAATATGGCTAATATTTTCGGTGTTGGAGCTAAGTATCAATTAAATCATAATGTAAGTATTTCCTTCGACTATGGACAAAACCGTAGTGACTTTGGTCGCTTCATGAATGGCAATACTCATTATGAACATAAGGCTGGATCTGCTCAATTCGATATCAAGGGTCGTGATATAGGTGGTGTACCTCATTTCTGGGCATTGCGCTTTGATGTTGGTCGTGCCGATATGAATAAACCTGGCTCTTGGAATGCCTATGTGGACTATAAATACTTTGCTCATGGCTCCTTCTTCGGCGGCAATGGCACAGAGGCTGTGCCTGACCGTTACTTGGATGGTATTAAGAGCTTTACCTTTGGTGGTGGCTATGTGCCAACTAAAGATCTTCTTTTACAAGCATTCTATACATTTGATGCTAAAGGGATTAATAAACGAGATACCTTATATGGATCTGAAAACTTCAAACTTGGGAATTATACTCGTTTCCAAATGACGTATAAATTCTAAAAATTATGTCCGATTTGTCCGAAACGTATATTTTTGGTCTATTCGGAGTAGATATACAAGATACACTTTGCTAACATTAAAATGTGAATGATATTCAATGTCATTATATGTTAGTGAAGTGTATCTTTTTTAGTTTGTGTGTAAGATACAAGATATATGTTTAGTTATAAGTTTAGGAGGGCACAATGAACCGGTGGGGACATACAAAGCGTACCATAATCCTGTCTAGTGCAGTTGCCTTGTGGCTTAGCGCGCCTCTAGTGGTTTGGGCAGATAATGCGACTGTCACTACAGATGTTGTTCATGTGAAAGGCACATGGGCAGAAGAAGAAGCAAAATTGAACTCACAGCAAGTGCAAATCATTACCAAGAAAGAGATTGAAAAGAAACAGGCGAAGTCCGTCGAAGATATTATTTTTACGCAAACAGGTGTATCTAGAACAGTTGATGCTATGGGACGTGTTGGCGTGTCCATTCGCGGTGCAGAAGCGCGTCACACTCTCATCCTCGTAGATGGTCAACCAGTGCTAGGTGATTTTGATAAGTACTCTGGTGCGGCAGATGAAGTACAACGTTTGGGCACAGAGAACGTAGAGAGAATTGAAGTTATTCAAGGTGCAGCTAGTGCTAAATACGGATCCGATGCAGTAGGTGGTGTAGTTAATATCATCACTAAAAAAGCACAAAAGAAACCATCCGTACAATTTAATGCTGAAGGCATGCGTCGTAAGAGCGATGGCGATGTGTTTCCGTTCCAAAACTTCTTCATTCGTGCCGATTCTGGTCAAATGGGCAAGTTAAAGGTTGGTTTATCAGGTAGTAAACGAGATCTTATGCCTGTTCTAGCATCTGTTAAACGTCGTGCCTCTGGGATGGCCTTTGATTATGCAAAACATAACTTCAAGCCAAATGTACTTCGTTACTATGGTGATGCGGCAGATATCGGTCTTGTAGCGACCTACGAGGCAAATGATAAAAACAAGGTGGAATTGCGACTTAATCGGTACACAGAAGATCTTGTGCGCGATGTTAAGCATTCCGACTCCGACTTAGAGCCACAACAACACTTCAAACGTACCGCAGATCGTAATACAGCTAACTTGCAATGGTCCTCTAGAGCTGGAAAGAGTGACTGGACGGTAGAAACTAATTACTCTCGTATTAAAGAAAATGACGTAGCCCTCATTAACTATACAGGTCGTTCCGCTTATGAAGGCTCTAATGAGTTGCGTTATATCGATAACATCGATCATCGTCAATTAGATATTCGAGTCAATGCAAATACGCAAGTCAATAAAAATCATTTGCTAAGCTATGGTGTTAGCTATGCTCGTGAAGAAGGCTCTGGTAGTCGCTTAAAGAGTTCTCCTAATACAAGTACGATGTACATTGATCCTTGGGATTACGATAAAAGCTTGTTAGTAGACCGCCTTGATCGTCTCGTGCGACGTAAAGGCGATAACAGTATTAAAGTTTACTCTCACATCCATGATTATAAATTCATTAATTCCGGTGGCGGCATGCCGCAATGGGATATGGATTATGAATATTATGGTGCAGCGAATGATGCGCAAAAACCGGGGATTACATATGATGATTATGTGAATTATGGTTTATCTGAAAGCAGACTCAGTGAATGGTCAAGCACATCGCCGAATAATCAGCCCGTAACGGATGAATTCAAGAAGCGATATTATGCTTTGGAAAATCGGTTGAAATCGGAAAATCCTGAAATGGCGGCGCATCGTGCAAATATCGTAGGCGACTATTTTAAATATGGTGAGTCTAACGATCCAGAAATGCGTAAGAAAGCGCCTAAGCTAAATGGTAAGGCTTTCTTGGAAGAGTACCGTAATCGCGACCAACGCTTGACTACTGGTAGTGGTACGATTCGTAAAATAAACGCTTATATTTCTGATACATGGCAAGTCAATAAGAATTTAACATTGTCTCCAATTGTGCGTTTTGATAATAGTAGCTTGTTTGGTTCTAACGTATCTGCATCCTTGGGGATGACATATAACGTTAAGGGTAATACACATCGCAGATTTAAAGCCAATGTAGGTACTGGTTATACAGAACCTGGTATGGGCGAATTGTGGTATAACTGGGAAATGTATGCTTCTAACCCTGTAGGGATTGGGGTAGCAAAACTCGGTTGGTATTGGGCTGGCAATCCTAATTTGAAACCAGAAAAATCAGTCAATTTCGACATGAGCTTGGAAGGTGAAAATAAAAATACATATGCACGCGTAGGTGTATTCCATAACCGTATTAAGAACTATATGTCTGTATACTTCACTGGTGATTTTATGGACTTCGCACCATATCTTAAGGGTGATGCGAAATACCAACGTGCACCGGATATGATTTACAGCTTTAAAAATATTGGTAAAGCTGAAATTACAGGGTTGCAAGCGGAAGTACAACAAAAATTCGGCAAATATTGGTCTGGTAAATTAGGTTATACATATTTACACGCCATTAACAAAAGCGATCCATCTATGCCACGTCAATTATTGGATAAACCAATGCACAAAGTTGATATTGGCATTACTTATGATAATCCTAAATCCGGTTGGAATGGCTCCATCTGGGGTGATTACTATATCAATATGCTTGATAGTAATACTCTTAATAACGGCGGTAACTACTGGCCAGATATCTTGTCTGGTGATGCAGGCGTTTATAAGAAACAAATGTATGAAAAGAAAACATTTGGCATTTGGAATGTAATGATTCAAAAACGTTTCAATAAAAATGCCATGATGTATTTCGGTATCAACAATATCTTTAACCATCGCGATGATGATCGTGCTACACAAGAACGCGTATACCGCATGGGTGTTAACCTTAAATTTGGTGGTGGCGATGGTAGTAAAACTACGGCCATCGGCAAAACTAAGAATGGTGCAAACGTTAATGCTACAGGTGCTAATATAGCTAATGGTGAAGTGGTAAATTCTGAATCTAGTGTACAAAACGTAGCTGATGTAGTTCGTTTAACTGACTTTATTCGTTCTGATTTTGATACTACTAAAGAACGTGGTATTACAATGGTTGGCGACTATAGAGCGCGTTGGATGGCACATGATGGTTCTAATAGACCGCAATCTCCATTTAGAGCAAACTCTGCCATCGGTTCTGCAAAAGCCAATATGTACGATGCTAATCGTCATAGTTTTGAACAACGCTTACGCCTTGGCTTTGATGCTCGACTCAATGAGTTCACTAACCTCAAAGTTATCGGTAGCATGAGTGGCATGAGTGGAGTAGATACAAGCTGGACAAAATCTGATTCCAAAGGTCTCAACCATCAACGACTCGATACAGTTGATCTTACAAGACGCGTTAAGAAATGGGACGTATCCGTAGGGCGTTTAACTGAGCCTATGGGCGCTAGTGGCTACTGGTTTGGTCAATCTTATGATGGCGTTCGTGCTGTTTGGAATGGCCATGATTCTCAAGTTCGTATTGGTGTTGGTACTTTCAAACATAGTACAGGTATCACTGATTCTGCATATACACATGCAGTGCATAAAGTTATCTTTAGACCACCAACAGCAGCTGAATTGATTGGTATCAATCGCGATGATTATCCATATGATATCAACAGTGCTACAAAATCTGGTTCAGACGGTGAAAGAAAAGATTCTGATGCTCCGGCAGCACCAGATAGTCCTAATGGCATTTATGATTCGACTTATAAAGGCAAGACTAATAGCCTTTATTTCTATCAACAGCTTAAAGATTTGCAAGATGAATATGAAGCTTATAAGGCTACATTAAATCTAAATTGGAGTAATCCAAACCGCGATCAAGAAATTGAAAAGGCTAATGCTAAGTTAGCAGAAACACAACAAAAACAAGCTCAAGTTATGAGTCGTTTACAAGATATTCTTACAAAAGCATATCCTAAAGAGATGGCTGAGAAAAAATTCTCCCTCGATATTCCATCTGGTGGATATACAATGTACGAAATTACTAATAAGAAAACAGGGGAAAAACTCTATAAGACTGGTGAGCTTATGTATAATGTGAACTCTCCGTTATACCCTGAATATCTAAAAGATAAGGCAAAAGGTCTAATCGTACCTACTGATAATAAAGAAGCTTTGTTGAATCCAAAGGGTTATGTTGATAAGCATGGTAATGAGATTAATCAATCCATTTCAGAAATTGCTAAATATAATGCCACAGATAATTGGAAGAATTATAATAATGGTTCGCTTGATGAGGTTTGGGTAAAACAAGCTGATGGTACATTTAAGAGATCTTATGATTACTATGGTCAACCATCTAGTGATTACGAATTTACTGGTTTCTTAGGGGCTAAGACTTATAAATATGATAGTGGTAAATACGTATTTAGCGATTATGATGCTAAAGAGGCCTTATATAAGAAGAACTTTACAATGTCCTATAACGATTATGGTGAAGGTGGTTCTTATTATGGTTGGGGCATGCCAAATGCTATGTATAACTATATGTATAATCTTGAAAATGTTGTACATGATGCAGAGTCTGAAAATAAATTACCACGCGAAGCAATCGGTAAGGTCATTGGCAACTTGATTAGAACAGAAGGTGTAGTTCTTGAAAAAGATACTGTACCAGCCATCGATAAGGCCGCATTTATTCAATACAAGAAACAAATTGGTGCTCGTCTTGGTTTACAAGCTTGGTACTTACGTTCCTTTGGCGGTAAAACACATACATATTTAAATGCTAATGGAAACAGTAATGATGAATACAGCTTCTCCAATGTAGCTCATGTATTTGGTATCGGTGCTAAGTATCAACTTGGTGCTAATGCAGCTGTTACGGTTGATTATGGTCAAAACCGTTCTAACCTAGGACGTTACCTCAATGGTAATACCATATATCAACATGAACGTGGCACAGCAGACTTTACTCTAAAAGGTCACCAAATGGGCGGCACACCACACTTCTGGATGGCTCGTCTAGATATTGGGCGTGCTGATCTAGATGTTCCGAAATCTTGGAATGCGTTCATCGATTACAAATACTTTGAACATGGTTCCTTCTTCGGTGGCAATGGTACGGGCGCAGTACCTGATCGTTATTTAGATGGTGTTCGTAGCTTTACATTTGGTGCCGGTTATGTACCGCGTAAGGACTTGCTTCTTGAAGCATTCTATACATTTGATGCGAAGGGCACTAATAAACGAGATACTTTATATGGTAGTGAAAGCTTTAAGTTAGGCGATTATACACGAATTCAAGGGACCTATAGGTTCTAATGCTCAGTCTGTAAACAGGCAGAAAGGTTACAAATATGGAAAATTTAAATTATGTCATTCACTTATTTCATAGTGGTGGGTATGTAATGTATCCATTGTTACTCTTGTCTTTCATGGTTATCGCTATAGCTGCAGAACGTGCTTTCTTCTATCGTAAGTATGCAGGCAAAACATTTGTTGTAACTCATGCAGTAAATGAATTTGCAAAACTACAACGTTGGGATGAAATCGATAAAGTCATTAAAGAGAACCCTTCTATTGCAAGTCGTATTGCGGAAGCAGGTTTAAAAAATGATTCTAGCGAAGAAGCAATGAAGACAGCCTTTGCTGATCAAATGGGGGTTGATGCAGTTGGCTTCCGAAAATATATGGACTACTTAAGTGCAACAGTTACAATCTCTCCATTATTGGGATTGCTTGGTACGGTAACAGGTATGATAGGTTCTTTCAGTATCCTTGACTCCGGTGCCGGTGCATCTGCCATTACTGGTGGTGTAGGTGAGGCTCTTATCGCTACAGCATCTGGTTTATGTGTAGCCATAATGGCATTTATCGTATACACAATCTTTAGTCATCGTTTGGATTCCATTATTAACCAAATTGAAAATATGTGTGTAAATATTGTTACAGCTAAACGAGAAGGGTGGAAATAGTTATGAACTTGCAAAGCTTTCGTATGAAAACTAAGCCGGAATTCATGATTATTCCAATGATTGATATCATTTTCTTCTTGTTGGTATTCTTCATGATGAACAGCTTGCAAACAGTGGCTCAAAAAGCCTTGTCTGTACAATTACCACAGGCTACTAGTGCTTCTGCACCGGCTCAATTACCAGTGGTTCTAACATTAGATGCAGAGGGTCATATTACGATTGATAACAAGCCAATGAGCATTGACGATGCTGAGGCAATGGTAAAACAACGTATCCAAGAAAACCCTAATGCTAGTGTTATCTTACAAGCTGATAAACGAGCGGCTCATGGTCAAGTAGTAGCAATCATGGACATGTTAAAACAATCTGGCGTTAAACGCTTAGCTATTGCAGCTGAACAGAAAGGATAACTATGGGACTAGGCATATCATGGAAAAAAGCAGCCATTATATCCGCCGTAGTTCATCTTATTGCTCTCTTTATTGCTGTAATCTTTTTTGTAGTGGTTCCAGCCATTCAAGAAATGGATACCTATGAAATCGATCTCACACAAAGTGTGCTCGATGATGGTGGCAGTGGACATGCTGGTGGTGGCGGAGGCAACAGAGCCGATCTGTTCCCTAAACCATTGTCAGCAGATGAAGTAGCGGCAAGAACAAAGGCTGTTGTAGCAAATGTTGAACCATCTACCGCAACAGATATTCCTGATGCAGTAGATGTGGCAGCTAAAGCAAGCGAAAATAAAGGCAATACATCCGGTGATAATTCCGCTGTTGGTGGCACAGGCCCTGGATCTGGTGGCGGTTCTGGTGGTGGTCATGGTACCGGCGAAGGTACTGGCGTTGGTGATGGTAGAGGCCATGGTACTGGTACAGGTGATGGTACCGGTGAAGGTGATGGTCATGGTACAGGTAAAGCAGCGTTCAATGTAGAGGGCTTTTATGCAGCTGTAGATAGCCAAAAACAAATTCCTTATGCGGCTATTAAGCGTAAAATGAACGTAGATGTTACAATTAATGTAATGGCTAAATTAGATACTAATGGTAATTTAATAGACGTATATCCAACTAGTGGTGGCGATGAGATATTTGTAGAAGCGGCTCTTGATGCAGTGCGACGAGCGACTCCGTATCCAAATGAAACAGGGGATATACAACCAGTAGAAGTTCCTGTACACTTTGTAGTACAGGCCGATGGCGAAGATGAAGAAGAATAAATATATCTAAGTAATAAAGGAGATAAATATGAAATCTATTATTTTATATTCTTCCCTTACGGGAAATACTAAAAGTGTAGCGGAAGCAATGGCTTCCGTTATGCCTGAGGGAACACCTTGCGTTTCTGTAAAAGATGCACCTGAAAATTTAGCTGATTATGATACAGTATTCGTAGGTTTCTGGGTGGATCGCGGTACAGCGAATAAAGAAGCAGCAAAATTGATTGAAACTTTAAAAAATCCTAATGTGGTATTCTTTGCCACACTAGGAATGTATGCTGATTCTGATCATGCTCGTGAAAGTATCGAGAAAGCATCTGAATTGTTGCCTAACAAAGAAGCTCTTGTAGATGGCTTCGTATGCCAAGGTAAAATCGATCCTAAAGTAATCGAAATGATGTATAAAATGTTCCCACCTGGATCTGCACATGGGCAAAGCCCAGAGCGCGATGCGTTACATAAAGCGGCGGAAACTCATCCAGATGAACAAGACTTTGCAAATGCAAAAGAATTTACTAAATCTGTACTTGCAAAGTTACAAGCCTAATTTCTGAAAGGGGATTGGAGTATGAGTTTAGCAAGTTTTTTTGAATCCATTCCGGAGAAACAACGAAATCTACAATTAGGTTTCAAATGCGATAATCCGATGAGTGGTGCATTTCCTCATAAACGGGTTGTTCATGCAGGCCTTAATGGTACGCTCGTTTCTCCGAAAGAAACACAATCTGTTTGGGATACATTGATGAATGGTGTTCCTAAAAAGGGTGAAATGCAATGCGCTTACATTCATATTCCGTTTTGTAAGACAAAATGCACATATTGTGGCTTCTTCCAAAACGGTACGAGTCAAAGTGTTGAAGACCAATATATTGATGGTCTAATTAGCGAATTAAAGCTCGCAAGTGAACGTCCGAGATTAAAAGATGGTTTGATCCATGCCGTGTTTATCGGCGGTGGCACACCAACATCTTTATCACCGACAAACTCTGAAAGATTGCTCAAAGCCATTAAAGAGTACTTGCCATTGGCAAACGATTATGAGCTTACCTTAGAGGGTCGTATTCACGATTTGATTCCTGAAAATCTTGAAGTTTGGATGGCAAACGGCGTTAACCGTATGTCCATCGGCGTACAATCTTTCAACACAGAAGTGCGTCAAATGGTAGGTCGTTTAGATACAAAAGAAACTGTATTAGAACGGCTAGCTGCTTTAAAAGCTTATGGTCAATGCTCTGTCGTTATTGACTTAATCTATGGCTTGCCTGGTCAAACTATGGAGGTGTGGGAACAAGATTTAGCTGATTTGGTAAGTTCTGGCGTTGATGGTGCAGACCTATATCAATTAAATGTATTTGATGGTAGTGATCTCAATAAAGACATTGAAAATGGGAAGGTTCCTGCTGCAGCAACAACAGCGATGCAAGGGGATATGTTCGAATTCGGTCGACAATACCTAGATGCGCGATCTTATCGCCGATTGAGTGCCGCACATTGGAGTGCTAATAATCGTGAGCGTAGCCTATATAACACTCTAGCTAAATCGGGTGTCCCAATGTTCCCATTTGGTAGTGGTGCAGGTGGTAACGTCGATGGCTATGGCATGATGTTACATCGCGCATTAAAACCATATGAAGATATGGTAAGCCGTGGTGAAAAACCGTTTATGGCACTAATGAAACAAAGTGAATTACAACCTATCGTTAATCAAGTAGTAAGCCAACTAGAACAAGGTTTCCTCAATATTATGAGCTTAGTAAAGATGGATTCAAGATTAGATGAATTGAACTGGCTCTATAAATTATGGGAAGAACGAGGCCTTGTTGTTTATAATGGTTTACTTTACAAATTGACTGCAGCCGGTGAGTTCTGGACTGTAAATCTTACACAAAGTACATTAGAAGCTGTTGAATATATCTTGACTGGTAAGAACTCCTTCGCTGTAGAAGCAGTAGCGGCTCAGGATACAAAAACAACTTCTAAAGAGAATCCTAATCAACAAGTACGTGGCATTGGTCAAGGAAAAGCGAATATCTCTGTGCCAACGGATGAGGATTCTGAGACACAACGTAAAGAGGCTCTTATTACTAAGGCGAAAGCTGAAATTTCCAAGAGCGGTGCTTCTGGAGAGTCTGCAGAACGAATGGTGCAAGCTATGTACAATTTGAGCGCTGACGAAATTGAATATATGATGGAACGTATGATGTCCTAAACTATTATGTTACACCTCAATTCTAACAACCTCTGGGAATAACTAATTTATAATAAACAAGACATAATACGTAACATATAGGTGCTCTTTGTAGTACAAAGTAACCCCAGCCTTTGGTCTGGGGTTTACTTTTTATAGCGCGAAAGGTATTCTGTAGATATAAGACTTAAAGGGCTTTAAACAGTATAAGAATAGATATACAAACCTATAAGGCTATAAAAACTGATTACTGTTAAAATCATAAATTGATAAGAAAGATATTGAATCTATAAGATGTAAAGTAATATTGCTTATATAGCTAATTGTAGGCTTAGGGGGTTAGTATGAGTACATTTCCTCAAAAAAAGATAGATATATTAGGTATTGGAGCTAGTACATTAGACCGTTTTATCGTGGTTGATCATTATCCAACAGGTCGTGAGGTGCAGCAAGTTTTATCCTCGACCAACGATGGTGGTGGACCTGTAGCAACTGCCTTGGCCGTTGCAGGTAAATATGGTGCACGTACGGCCATGATTGATAGTATCGGTGACGATATGGTAGGGCAGCATATTTTAGATGATTTCAAAAAATATAATGTTAATACCGATTCTATTCATATTGAGGGACAGGCAAAAAGTGGTGTCGCTACAATCCTCGTAAAGCATAGTACTGGCGAGCGTGCCGTATTTTTTGAACGTTCTACTGCGCCAGAACCAGCGTTTTTAGATTCTCATAAACAATTAATGGCAGAAACTTTTATTTTGCATATCAACGGTCGTCATAGAAACTTAATGCGTTCTGCCATGGATGTTGCAAAAGAGGTGGGGACAATCATCTCTCTTGATGGTGGAGCACAACGCTACGATGAAGATATGAAACCAATCACTGAAGATAGTCATATCGTTATCGTTGCCCGTGATTATGCTGAGAAGTATACGGGCACTACTGATTTAGAAGAGGCCTGCCATATCATTCATGAACGTGGCGCACTTATTGCAGGGGTTACGGATGGCGCTAATGGTAGTTATTTCGTATGGCCTGATGGAACTTTCTATCGCTGCCAAGCATTTCCTCAAGAACATGTAGTTGATACAACGGGGGCTGGAGATAGTTTTCATGGTGCATTTCTTTCAAAGCTTGTTACATTATTGAATGAGTTAGCTCCAGTGGAAGGGTTAAAGACCTCTACATATGGTATAGATTTATTACAATATTGTGGACATTCTGATCTAGAAAGGGCTGCTATTTTTGCGTCCGCTGTAGCAGCTTTAAATACGCAAGGGATTGGTGGCCGTAGCCCTTTACCAAGTTTACAAGTTGTACATAAATTAATGGGATTGGAGTAAATCAGTATGTGGCACGATATTTCCCATTCTCATGTACAACGGTACATGCAACAAAATCCCTATCGATTATTAGCGTTTAGCTTTCTAGGCGTCATGATTATAGGTACCATATTGCTTATGTTACCGATGGCGAGTGCTCAGGGGCAAACGACGGCTCTTGTAGATGCCGCTTTTACAGCCGTATCTTGTGTTTCGGTAACAGGGCTGGCCACTGTAGATACTTATTATCATTGGTCTTTATTTGGTAAGATTGTAATGGTTATCCTTATTCAGTTAGGTGGGTTAGGAATTGTATCTTTCACAACCATAATTGCTTTGCTTCTAGGTAAACGAGTAGGCCTTAAAAATCGTGTGCTTTTGTCCGAGGATGTCGGACAGGATGGTATGACTGGATTACTACATATTACGAAAAAGTTAACGCTTTATACCTTTGCTATTGAAATTGTAGGAGGCATAATCTATACGATTCAGCTATATCCTTATATTGGACAGGCTGCATTATATACAGGTATCATGCAAGCTATTTCCACCTTTTGTAACGCTGGATTTGTATTTTTTGATAATGATCTACCGTATGCCATGGTAGGGGACATATTATTTAATATCAATACGGCCGTGCTAATTGTGATCGGTGGTTTTGGCTATTTAGCGGCCTTTGACATATGGTCACACCGTAAGGTGAGACGATTTGTTGACTTAAAACTTCACACTAAGATTATGTTAGTAGGCACAGCGATTCTTATCTTATTAGGAACTATCATTTTTTTAGGTGTGGAATGGTCAAATCCAAAAACCTTTGGGTCATTACCGATTTGGAATAAAATAATGGCCTCTTTATTTCAAGCGATTACGCCGCGTACAGCGGGGATTGCAACGGTTGACTATAATGCATTACATCCAATTACCTTGTTTGTTACTATTATTCTCATGTTTATTGGTGCTGGCCCAAACTCTACCGGTGGAGGCGTTAAAATTAGCACCGTAGCAGTAACCATACTTGCATCGCGTACCTTGTTTAATAACCGTCCAGATACAGAGATTTTTGAACGTCGTATTTCATTAGTAACCGTGCTTAAAGCCAATGGGATTATATTTTTATCGCTTCTTCTCATTTTAATAGCCACATGTTATCTGGCTTGGGATGAGCCTTATGATTTTATTCGATTGCTATTTGAGGTTACGTCTGCCTTTGGGACTGTAGGCCTTACAACGGGAATTACGCCCGATTTATCTGAAAGCAGTAAATGGGTGCTGATGCTTGTTATGTTTACAGGTCGTGTGGGTGTTATGACCGTTATTGGTACATGGGCTCTTAGGACGTCACCAACGAAGCCAATTGGGTATGCAGAAGAGAATGTATTGTTGTAATTGAGTAGAATAGTTAGCCTATCAGGAGATATAGCATGAAATATAAAACAATAGCTGTCATTGGTCTTGGACAATTTGGTACGACCATCGCCAAGATGTTAGCCTCTATGAATCATGAGGTTTTGGGTGTAGATATTAATCCAGAAATTGTACAAAAGGTTTCCCCCTATGTCACACATGCTATCGTAGCAGATACTACTGATGAAGAGGCTATTAAAGCCTTAGCTTTGAGCCAATTTGATATAGTTATTGTTGCTATTGGGGATAATATCCAGGCAAATCTTATGACTTCGATGTTATTGAAAGAAATGAAAATGCCTCATGTGGTTTCGAAAGCTGAAAATGCACTCCAAGGTAAGATGCTCAAGAAGATGGGGGTAGATATGGTTATCTATCCAGAATACGATGTGGCACAACGATTAGCTCAATCGTTGACACGAGAACATGTAATGGATTACCTACAGCTATCTAAAAGTATTAGCCTTATTGAAGTAGATATGCCAAAATTTTTGGTAGGCACTTGCTTGAAAGATTCTAATCTGCGTGAGAAATATAATCTTAATGCTGTAGGAATCAGGCGTGGGGAGGATTTAGAAGTCCCTCCTAATCCGTTTACGATTCTTTCAGCAGAGGATAAACTATTAATCATAGGAAATAATTCTGATTTAGATGCATTAACAGTGTAGTAAGTATACGAAAGAGATATAAATATATCGAAAAAATATGATATAATAAGATAGAATTCAGTATAGGCCATACGTATTCGTATGGCCTTTTAATATAGAAATGAAGGTTATTATGACAGAGGAACAATATATAACGGCGCTGACCAATAACCCACATGGGATTCGAAATATTCCAAATCCTACAGAAGCTATGCAACTTACATGTGTGGGACAAAACGGCATGTTGTTACAATATATTAAAGAACCTACTCAAAAGGTTATTGAAACGGCGCTTTCACAAGCACCACGAGCTATACAATTCGTTGAAAATCCTACAGAAGAATTGTTAAAAGCCTTAGTGGAAAAAGATTGGGCGGTTTTAGAATATATCGACAATCCGTCTGATACATTAATAAAAAGTGCGTTAGCTCAATCAGGTTGGGCTATTCGCTATATTGCGAACCCATCTGAAGAATTGCAATTAGAGGCGGTGAAGGCGAATTATGATGCCTTACAATATATCAATGCTCCAAGCGAAGCTGTGCAGTTACAAGCCGTGCAAGAGAGTTACTTAGCCTTGCGCTACATTGATGAGCCTAGCGTAGCTGTACTAGAAGCAGCAGTAAAGCAAGATCCACAGGCAATGCGTCAGATTACAAACCTCACTAAGAACTTGGCCTTGCATTTATTTAAGGTAAGTGCGGCTATCGTCGGTTATATACCTAATACATTGAGCGTTACGGTAGACGAAATCAAAGATATAATTCTAGATGCCATTTCTAGCGATACCGTTGATGAAGACTATGTACGCGAGTTAATCAACAATAAAGCTATCGGTGGACGTCAATCCAAATGGCCTATTGATATATTGTCACTTATTGATAGGTATGGTACTAGAACTGTTAAGAAAATTGCAGTAGGCGAATATTTGAGATATTAGAACGGAGATACAATGAACTTTATAGATACAATGGCAAGCGTTGAGTTAGTGCTTGCTGCTAATCAAGTACCCTTGCTCGTCGGTGAGACGGGTATAGGTAAAACCTCTCTCGCAGCGCGCGTTGCAGAGGTACATAATTGGGAATTAGTAACTATTGACGGAAACCTTTTAAAAGAAGGTGAAATTGGTGGCTTGCCTACAGTAGAAACGGTGACTCATACGGATGGTCATGGCAATACACGGGATGTAAAAACTACAGTATACGCTGTGCATCATACATTGGAACATGTGGCACAAGCCGTAGATAAAGGGCGCCAAGTATTACTGTTTATCGACGAAATTAACCGCGCAGAACATGCAGTTCAACAAGAATTGATGAACCTTATTCTAAACCGTGAAATTAATGGCTTTTCTTTAAGTGATCAAGTGCGCATCATCGCCGCTATGAACCCTGAGGATTCCTTTGATTACCAAACGATTGACATGGACCCGGCACAGCAAAACCGTTTTGTATGGCTTTATATGAATGCTGATTATATGCAATGGATTGACTGGGCTATTGGTGCTGGTATTGAAGAAAAGGTTATTGAATTTATTTCTTCCTATCCAGAATATTTAAATCAACGTCACGAAGACGATATCGATGCCACACCTCGTTCCTTTGAACGCGTGTCCGGTCTATATAGAATTTATAAGAATCAAGAGGGCACAAGCTATAGTCGTGACGTATTTATGAATGTTATCCGCGGTAACGTAGGTAAACTCATTGCGGAGGCTTTTGTAAACTTTATCGAGTCCGACCAAGAACCTCTTATTACCTTTGATGATGTATTGGCGGCGGTTCAAAAACCAGGTGCTATTATGTCTATGGCTGAGCAGGTTAAAGGTGAAAGCCCAACTCGCCTTTATGTAGCAGCAAAAAATATGTTGCATCGTTTAAATCGCAATAGCAATGCGCAGGAAGTACATCACTTTGTGGAGTTTTTAACTTTGTATCCAGGGGATTTGCGCGTAGCGGTTATGAAAGATCTTCGTAATACGTATGAGCGTGTTTACGCTTATGCTATTGAAGATGACCTTTTTGTAGATACTTTCTTTGACGCGCAAAAATAATTTTATGTGCGTAGTTAACCAAATCGAAGCTATATATAGATAATCGACTGTAGTAAATTATTAATTATTATGCTAATTGATATATGGCATATGACATATATTAAATTTGTTTTCTAAAGAAAAGGAGGTGTAAATATGCAACGAAACTTAGATAAGGACGATATACGTGATGCGTCGGATTTACTGACTCATATCGATGGCTGGGAAAAAACGGGTTCTTATGATGCGGAGGCTATCGAGGCTCTTGATCGATGGCATGCGAAACGAGAGCGCATACATCGCGAAGCAGAGGCTTTGTATACGCAAATATACGCATCCTATGAGGCCTATGTAGATAGCTATGAAGAACAACATCATAGCATGGCGCCTGAACGCATAGCGGCCGATCTTATGAACCATAATATGTCGGATAGCCATATAGGTACCATCGGTCGTGCTCTTGAAGACGTACAAGTGGAGGGGACAGACCTTTCCGTTATGCAGCAAGCGATAATGACACCTGCCTATGAGCAACGGTTGTGGAACATATTACATGATGTAAACAGTCTGCTCCTTGAAGAGGACCAATTCTTTGGTTACTTTTACTTACAAATGACTCATCGCATTCGCTTTGATATGGCCAGTGCTTTTGGTATTAATCTTAAACAGGGCGGATATGTATTATATGTAAATCCCTTTATCTTGTTACGCCAATCACCTGATGTGATGAAGGATGGTATTAAGCGTGAAGTTCTTCATATCATTTCTGCTCATTTGATGCGGGTAAAAGCACTGAGCCAAGGCTTTCACAAAACAGCAGTCCATATGGCTATGGACATGGTCGTAAACGATTACCTTGAACATGTAGACCGTGATGCAGTAACGGTAGCCAATGTAAATGCGCGCTTTGGTTTGTTATTAAAGCGTTTCCGTACCATTGAATACTATGCGAAGGCTATTGATAATGTTATGAAAGAAAAAACAGACCTCTTTGTGCCTATCGATAACGCAGATACGGCGATTGCTATGAAGTTTGACCCTCAAACTAGCCATGATATTTGGGATGAATCTGATTCTATTGATACAGACACGATGGACCAAATCACAGAGCGCTATATCAACGAAGCTTCAAAGGGTGATATGGAAGGCTATGTGAAAAGTCTTATCGATACATTCCAAAAGACACGCCGCGCCTTGCCATGGTATTTTTATCTCAAAAAGTTGATGGGCAAGGTAGCGAGTGGATATAAAAAAACGACGATGCGTCGTAATCGTCGTCAGCCTGAGCGCTTGGAGTTGTCAGGTACATTGCGCCAACATAAGGCAAATGTATGGGTTGCTCTCGATATGAGTGGTAGTATAACTGATGTGGAGTTTACGAATGCCTTAGAGCAAGTGTTACAAATCGTGCATGCCTATAACCATCGCATTACCGTTGTAGAATGTGATAATGAGGTGCGCCGCACCTATACGATGGAATCCGTGAAGGATGTGAAGCCGCGCCTTGATGTGCGTGGTGCAACAGCCTTTACCCCTGTATTCTCTCTGGCTAATCAAAACCGTGTAGATTTACTTGTATACTTTACAGATGGCGAAGGGGAAGAGCGACTACGAGAGGCGCCAAGAGGCTATAAGGTGCTGTGGGTGTTGACCGGTGAGAACCCACAACTATCTTTGCATACCCCATACGGCCTGGTTCGTGAACTCGGCTATGTTGGTATTGATGAAACTCAAGATATTGATGAGTTTGTACGCATGGCTAACCGTGGGGGCTTTTCTATGGCAAATCAAGAGATTTAGTCTATTAGAATGCAATTTTTTATGGGTTTGATTTTGAACCAAGACGATATACAAAAATGACGCAATCCTTTGGATTGCGTCATTTTTAGGTCTGTAGATTTTGTATTAGCTATTAAGCTCAATAGAGGAACCTGGATCGATAATGAGTGCTGTTTGGTTATACTTGCCCTCTACTAGGCTTGTAAATACACCTGGTTCGCGGTCGATAACAGGCCATGTTTTGTAGTGAATTGGAATGGAAATACGTGCTTTTACATAAGAAGCAGCAAGAGCTGCATCTTCAACCCCCATTGTGTAATTATCACCGATAGGAAGAAGGGCGTAATCAATTTCACCAAAACGATTTAATAATTTCATATCGCTAAAGAGTGCTGTATCACCAGCGAAGTATAGGATATCCCCGTAGAAATCTACGATACAACCTGCAGCGTGACCGCCAGGGATGCCAGAGCCGTGGAAGGCAGGAACCATTCGAACAGAACCGAATTCAAAGTCGAACTTGCCTCCTAAATGCATGGCGTGCGTACGACAACCGGCCGCTGCCGCTTTACCCGCCACCTCAGCAGTAGAAATAACGAGTGCATCATTTGCTTTGGCAATAAAATCTGTATCGCCATAGTGATCATCATGACCATGACTGACAAAGATATATTGGCATTTGATATCTTCTCTTTTAGCGATATTCCATGTATTGCCGGTTAAAAATGGATCAAAAATCATGGATACATCGCCATGTGTGAGCATAAAGCAAGCGTGACCAAAATAAGTTAGTTTTGTTTTCATAGGAACACTTCCTTCCTTGTACATACAATTCTTAATTCTATTGTATAATATAATAAATGAAAATAAAACTATTGGTGATAATTTATACATAATTAGTAAGGATGTATTATGGATTTAACACATTTTGATCAAGATGGAAATGCTTGGATGGTAGATGTATCAGATAAGGATATTACAACTCGTACTGCCGTGGCAGAAGGCTTTATTGCTATTAATGATGCCATTTATGAGCGTATCGAGGCGGGAACAATAAAAAAGGGGGATGTTCTTAGTGTGGCTCAATTGGCAGCTATTATGGGGGCGAAACAGACGAGTAATCTAATTCCCCTTTGTCATCCGTTAGCATTGACTAAGGTAGAGGTGCATTGTACTCTTGTTGATGGTGAAAGTCCTGCCTGTACGGATGCTACACATAATCGTGCTGTTAAGGTTCGGGCTACCGTAAAAACGACGGGAAAGACAGGTGTTGAAATGGAAGCACTTACAGCGGTTCAAGTAGGACTTTTAACAGTCTACGATATGTGCAAAGCTATTGATAAAGGGATGATTATAGGTCCTACATATCTTGTAGAAAAAGAAGGCGGGAAAAGTGGACATTTTGTCCGTTCCTTTGTAGAATAATATAGATATAAAGAATAGGGGATTGAAAATGGAAATAGTACTTTATGAGCCTGAAATTCCAGGTAATACAGGAAATATAGCGCGTTTATGCGCCGCCAATCATATGACCTTACATCTGATCAAACCCCTTGGCTTTTCTATTGATGACAAGCATGTAAAACGGGCTGGCCTTGATTACTGGCACTTGGTAGATGTACAGGTACATGAAAATATTCAAGAATTATATGAGAAATATCCTGATCGTAGATATTTCTATGCTACTACCAAAGCAAAGCATACTCATTCCGAGGTGAAATATGAAATTGGTGATATGCTCGTTTTTGGCCCTGAAACAAGAGGATTGCCTGAAAGTTTATTAGATGGTAAAGAGGATACATGCATTCGTATACCCATGGTAGATGAAGCACGCTCTCTGAACCTTTCTAATGCGGTGGCAATCATAGCTTATGAAGGTATGCGCCAACTTGATTATCCAGACCTTAAGGCTGAAGGCAATTGGATTCAATCAAAATAAATAGACTTTTACAATTGAGGAATATATTATACTTATGTGTTAGGAGACCTACCAAATCTATATGACCGGTAGCGATTTTAACGGTGTTGTTTGGAGGAGGATATTATGAACTACGATAAAGCTCATGATTTAGCTCACGCAATGCGTGAATCCGAAGAGTACAAAGAGTTAATGGCTGCTCAGGAAGCAGTGAAAGCAGATGCAGTAGCAACGGGGTTGGTTCGCACATTTATGGCACAACAAATGCAATGGGAATATGCTAAGTTGTCTGGTGCTCCTGAAGCAGATGAGTTGCAAAAGAAGCAAGAGGAATTGATGCCTCAAATTCAAGAAAATGCTGCAGCGACTGCTTATTTGCAAGCGCAAATGCGTTGGAGCCAGATTTCTAATGATATTTACAAAATCATTAGCGAACCAATCACTGAGGGGATGAAAGTGTTAGATCATGGCGAACAACAACTACAACATTAAGGTATTACAAACCGCTTTATTAGAAAAATTACCAAGTACACGTGTACGCGAGCAGGAGCTCCTTTGTCATCATACGACATTCAAAATTGGAGGACCTGCGGATTTATTTATTGAACCTACTACGATGGCAGAACTTAGTTTTACGCTTCGTACCATTCACGAATTAGATGTGCCTGTAACTATTATTGGTTGTGGATCTAATATTTTGGTGAAAGACGGAGGTATCCGCGGTGCTGTCGTATCAGTTCGACATATGACTCAAATTATGGACTGTAACGAAAACACATTGTGCATTGGTTCCGGGTATATGTTAAAAGATGCTTCTGAATTTGCTTGGGAGAATAGTTTATCTGGTCTTGAATTTGCTATTGGTATTCCAGGCACACTTGGTGGTGCCGTATTTATGAATGCAGGTGCTTATGACGGGGAAATGAGCCATGTAGTTACTGCAGTGAGAGCCGTGGATTTCCAAGGAAATATTAAAGAGTATGACGCATCTCACCTGGACTTTGCTTATCGTCATAGTGTATTCCACGATAATCATGAAGTTATTGGGGAAGTCATTATGACACTCAAACCAGGCGACAAGGATGCCATCAAGGCACGTATGGATGAGTTAACAGAAAAACGTGAATCAAAGCAACCTTTGGAATATGCCAGTGCAGGTTCAACCTTTAAGCGCCCACCAGGGTACTTTGCAGGTACATTGATTGAACAAACAGGCCTAAAAGGTTTGTCTGTAGGTGATGCGCAAGTATCTCATAAGCATGCTGGCTTTGTAATCAATACAGGTAGTGCAAGTGCGAAGGATGTACTTGACCTGATTAGTGAGGTACAACGTCGTGTGTATGATCAACATGGTGTACATCTCGAACCAGAAGTACGCATGATTGGTGAAGATTAATACAAATTAAATACTAATATAAGATTTCTTATGTAATGTTACTCTTTTAAGGATGACGGATTCATAAGAAATCTTTTTTTATAGTTTTTAAAAGAGTATGATAGGTTTATAGTTAGTTCATATTTTGGAGGCGATGATATGAATACTTTGTTGGCCCAGGAGATTTATGATAAAGCGCTAGCGTGTGGGTATGACAATTGTGGTATAGTGCCTCTTGATGCACTTGATTTTTATAAAGAACGGTTGATAAAGCGTTTAGAAGATGTACCTGAAAGTAAAGAGGTATATGCGCATAGTAAAGATTTTTTAGCATTAAAAGAAAAGTATCCTTGGGCACAATCCATAGTGGTTTGTACTGAATATTTTGGTGATTATAAGTTTCCTGTATCTCTTCGAAACCGATATGCAAAAGGGTTGTTGTTATCTTTGTCAAATATTCCTCACAGTGATGAGTTTAAACGACGGCAATCTTTTGAAGTCTGGCTTGGTGAAAATAGAATACGATATATTGGCGGTGAAACGGCGAAACCTGCCGGAATTATTCCGTTGCGGCCCGCTTCGGTAGCAGCTGGTTTAGGCATTTATCGAAAAAATAATTTTTTTTATGGACCTAAAGGTTCTAGCTATGAACTGGTAGGCTATTTAATTGATGAGTCCTGTGAGTATATTCAACAGTTAGAGATACCACCATGTCCGGATTCTTGTAATTTATGTCAGCAAGGGTGTAGGACAAAATCCTTATCTGCACCGTTTACTATGAATCCGTTAACCTGTGTATCTTTTATTAATACATTCGGTGATGGTAAGTTACCGGATGGTGTCACAGACGATATGCTGGAGGCGTGGATATTAGGTTGTGATAACTGCCAGGATGCATGCCCTTTTAATGCAGACCATGACTGGAGCATAGGGCTGGATTATCCCGGACTTGATGAATTAGAGCCGTTGCTACAGCCAGAATATATTTTGAAAGCCTCTGATGTGGAGATTATAAAAAAGCTGATTCCTAAATTTTGTTTCCATTTAACAGATAAACAAATTCCGTTGTTGCGTAAATCTGCTAAGCGGGCGATAGCGCGTAAATAGGTTTTTGTCTTAAGATGAGTCAAAAGTATAATCAAATGTTGAAATTGCCATGATTAGAATAGGTGTACTATTTTGACTTTTTTCTATAGACTGCGTTATAATTAACTGTTGCCATTTTTGGAAAATATACCTACATAGCTTCTTTCACAGAGGCTATGTGATATAGAATATACTGAAAGAATTAAAGGGAGGATCTTATGATTCGCGAAAATCTTCGTAATGTAGCGATTATCGCCCACGTTGACCATGGTAAAACTACTTTGGTGGACGCATTATTAAAACAAAGCCATGTGTTCCGTGAGAATGAAAAGGTAGCAGAACGCGTAATGGACTCCAACGACTTGGAACGTGAACGCGGTATTACTATTTTGTCTAAAAACACTGCTGTTATGCATGATGGCATCAAAATCAACATCGTTGATACTCCAGGCCATGCTGATTTCGGCGGCGAAGTGGAACGCGTACTTAACATGGTTGATGGCGTATTGCTTCTCGTAGATGCTTACGAAGGTCCAATGCCTCAAACTAAATACGTTTTGCGTAAAGCATTAGAGCAAAAATTGAAACCAATCGTAGTTATCAATAAAATCGACCGTCCTGACCAACGTGTTAAAGAGGTTGAGGATGAAGTCCTTGAATTGTTTATGGAACTTGAAGCTGACGATGATCAACTCGATTTCCCTGTAGTTTACGCATCTGCCCGTTCCGGTGTTTCCAAAACCAATTGGGATGACGAAGCTGTAAATATGGAACCGTTATTCAAGGCATTGATCGACGAAATTCCTGCACCACAAGGTGATATGGAAGGCCCTCTTCAATTCATGGTAACTACACTTGATTACGATAACTTCATCGGTAAAATCGCCGTAGGTCGTATCGTTCGCGGTAAAATGAAAACCAACCAACAAGTGGCTATCATGAATGGTGAAAGTACTCGTAAAGCGAAAATTGGTCGTGTGTACACATACAATGGCTTGAACCGCGTTGAAACTGACGAAGCTGAAATGGGTGATATCATTGCTTTTGCAGGTATCGACGATATTAACATCGGCGAAACAGTAGCGGATGCTGAAAATCCTGAAGCATTACCATCCATCTCCATCGACGAACCAACATTGTCTATGGTGTTTTCCGTAAATAACTCTCCATTCGCAGGCCGCGAAGGTGAATTTGTTACATCCCGTCACTTGCGTGATCGTTTGTTCCGTGAAGTAGAAACTAACGTTTCTATGAAAGTAGAAGAAACTGATTCTGCAGATGCGTTCAAAGTATCTGGTCGTGGTGAATTGCATTTGGCAGTATTGATTGAAACTATGCGTCGTGAAGGCTACGAATTACAAGTAGGTAAACCTCGTGTAATTTTCAAAACTATTAACGACCAATTGTGTGAACCGCTCGAAGCATTGACCATCGACGTACCTCAGGAATTTATGGGTACCGTAATGGAAAATCTTGGTCAACGTAAAGCTGAGTTGACTAATATGGTTGAATTGGCCGGTTATCTTCGTATGGAATTCGTAGTTCCGGCTCGTGGCTTGATCGGTTTCCGTGCACAATTCTTAACAGCTACAAAAGGTAATGGCATCATGAACCATGTATTCCATGGTTATGCACCATATAAAGGTGAAATTCCTTCCCGTACACGTGGTGCTTTGGTAGCATTCGAAAATGGCGAAACTACTCCATATGGTTTGAACTCCGTTCAAGATCGTGGTACATTGTTCGTTGGCCCTAACCAAGACGTGTATGCAGGCCAAGTTATTGGTGAAAATACACGTGAACTTGATATGGATGTTAACCCATGTAAGAAAAAACATGTTACCAACATGCGTTCCAGTTCCTCTGATGAAGCGGTACGCTTGACTCCACCTCGTATCTTCTCCTTGGAACAAGCTCTTGAGTGGATCAACGATGATGAACTTGTTGAAGTGACACCTGAAAGCATTCGTATGCGTAAAACGATTCTTGATCGTAACGCACGTGCGAAAGCAGCAAAGAATAAAAAATAATATCTTATGCAGATATATAAAGGCGCTCCTTAAGGAGCGCCTTTTTTATCTAATCTATAAGTATTTATCTAACATATTCTTACAAGTCATATATTCATGAAAATAGGTGATAATTTTATCATTTATGATTATTGGGTATAAAAATAAGTTAATATACTAAATACGCATAATAACTTGCTGATAGGGGTATTGGTATATACGAAATATTTGTAACGCTGTATAATAATAACAAGTTTATTGAAAAAGTTATTGATTATGGAGGTTCTTATGAATAAGAAAATCTTAGCTTCTTTATTTGCAGTAGGTTTAGCTGCAGGTTGTGTGTGCTCTTCCGTTGATGCGCATGGCGTATTCTTTGCTAACCGCTTAGATGAAAAGGCGCTAGTACTTGGCGAAGGCCCTGTTGATGATGCGTATAGCCCAGAAATGGTAAAAAGCATCATTGGCTTAGATAACAATGGCATGGTAATTCCTGTACAAGTTATTAAACATGAAAAAAATGTAGTAGTTGTACCAAATGATAAATTGGGTATTACAGTAACTGACTTTGACTATGGTTATTGGACAAAAGACAAAGATGGTAAAACTGTTCATAAACCAATCTCTGAAGTACCAGGTGCTCAAAAAAGTACACATGCCATTAAATATGACGTTCACTACTGGAATGCAGAAGCAAAACCTTTCAATAATAAAGATGCTTTCATTCAAATCATTCCATCTGTTAACCCATTAACTCTTAGAAAAGGTGATACATATGAAATCCAAGTCTTGAAAGACGGTAAACCATATGCAAATGCACCTCTTATTAAAGACGTAATTAATGATCTTACTAATGAAAGCCAAGCAGATGCTAATGGTAAAGCAACTGTTACTGTAAGTGCTAACGGCCTTAACGTAGTAGGCGTTGAAGTGGGCTTCCCAACTCAAACTAAAGGTGAGCAAAATAAATACTTCAGTGCATTGTCCTTCATCATCAATCCTGAATAATATAGGATATAACTATTTACTAAGTGTGTGAAATAAACAAGACCTCCTAAGTTGGACTTAGGGGGTCTTTTTATATTTTTAGGGTGTACGTATAAATGCGTTCTGTGAGAGCCTCGTATTAAGCGGGGTAAGAAAGAGAGATTTTTATGAAATTACAACGAAATGTATCGGCTGTGATGGCTGCGTTGGTATTAACTGGAATGACCTGCTCTGCATTTGCTACAGAAATTAATGCCACAAGTGATAAAGCGGAGGAATTGCTTGGATTAACAATGGGGTCACCGGTACAAACACAACCAGAAGTTAAGCATATAGAAGATACCTTGACGGTTAATGTGCATGGTAAAAGCTTAACAGATACAGGTAAAACTAAAAATGTATCAGGTATTTATAATGGATTTGGATCACAATTGACGGTGGATAAAGATTTGATTGTACGCCTTAAAAATGATGCACCAGCCTCAAAAAGGGAACTCGGTCATTACTATATGAGCGCTGTGTATGCTGGTTACGGTGGTAAAGTGCCAAGACTCAGCAAGGACAATCCTGATAGAGATTATGGAGATACTAATATTCACGTCAAAGGCAATGTAGATATCGATGCTATCGGTGTCGGTTTACAAGCTAATCAACGTGGTCATATTATTGTTGATGGTGGTGGACGTATCATCACGCATCCTTTAGAAACTTCTGATACTTACTCTGTGGTGGCAGAAGAGGGTGATGTATACGTTAATACTGGCTCTGATGGTAAACATCCAGGGTCTAAAGAATTGGTCGCTGTTGGGAATGTAGGGTTAATTAATAAGGATTATGGACGTGATCCAAATCATAACGAAATGCCAACGAATATAGCATTAGCTTTTACAACACCTAATTCTAAACTTACGGGTGCTGTATTAAATGAATATGCTGAAAGCAATAAGAACCCTCATAATTCTGGTGCTGATATTTACTTACAAAATGGAGGGACTTGGAATAATGAATGGATTGGTATGGAGCGGCCTACCCCTAAAAGAGAACGTCCATCTGGGGATAATGCAGCATATCTATACAAGGGCAGTAAGGTTCGTAATCTCGTAGGTGGATCAAATCCAGCGGCAGCCGGTATCCTTCATCCTATCGATGCACGGCCTATTACAATTCAAAATTATAGCGGCTATGTGAATGCTGTTTATAAGGCCGGTGTTCCAGCTAGTGAAAAAGGAAAGGGGAATATTGTTGTTGAACATGCTGCAGATAATAGCCATATTACCTTGCAAGGCGATGGAGCTAATTTGACTAATGATGATAGCTACCGAAAGGAAATACAAGCCTTAGCTGATAAATTACAATATACTGGCAATGATAAAAAACTGAGCACAACAGTTCAAATCAATGAAGGGATTACTCGTCCAGGTGCTGTTGCAGAACTAGGTGCAGATCATTTTGACTCGCAGGGGCGTCTTGTTGTAAATGATACAACAAAGATTAATCGTGCTAATGAATCATCCTTAGTGAGTGGTTCAAAATCTGCTCTTACATCGACTGCTATGGCATGGAAGAGTAATACCAATGATTTACAACGCCGTTTAGGAGATCTTCGTTTAGCTAATACAAACCAAGGTGTATGGGCAAAATATATAGGCGGTAAATCTAAAATCACAGACGGTGCTGATGCACATATGACGTATAATGGGGTACAAGTCGGCTACGATCATAAGGCTTCTAATGGTTGGATTTTTGGCGGCGCTATTGATTACAGTACATCTAGTAATTCATATGCCAACGGTAGTGGTGATGGCAAACTTGGCGGCATCGCCTTGTATGGTACAAAAAAACATGATGATGGTCGTTATTTAGATATCATTGCACGTGGTAATAGATTATCCAATGATTATAAGCTCTACTCCGTAGGTGGACAACGTGTGAACGGTGATTACCATACATATGGCACATCCTTAAGCGCTGAATATGGTAAACGTATTAAGAAGGAAAATGGCTTCTACATCGATCCTAGTGTAGAATTTATTGTAGGCCGTTTGAATGGTGTATCCTATGATGCTTCTGTTGTCGGTGGTGGTTCTATGCATGTGAAAGCTGATGCTGTGAACTCTGCTGTAGGCAGATTTGGTATTGGCATTGGGAAAGAAACAGAAAAATCCAATATCTTCGCTAAATTAGCATTAGCGCATGAATTCTCTGGTAAGGTAAATACAACATATTCCGCACCAGGCAATCCAACAGTACAAACAACAGTAGATTTGAAGGATACATGGCTCGATGCTGAAATTGGTGGGTCTTGGAGTGTCCGTCCTAGTACATATCTATATGGTACATTCACTAAAAACTTTGGTGCTATCGTAGAAAATACATGGCGCATTGATGCTGGGATACGGCATAATTTTTAATTGAATATTGCATTAATGGTCCTTATAGCGTATGCTGTAAGGACCATTAGTATATAAGGAGTTTTTTATGATTAAGTTTCTATTCATTAGGAGTTATAATGGTTAATATTTTATTCATCTGTCATGGCAATATTTGCCGTTCTACGATGGCAGAGTTTTATATGAAGCATATCGTTGAGCAGGCTGGACTAAGTGATTCTATTTATATTGAGTCTGCAGCTACATCTCGTGAGGAGATAGGGAACGACACTCATTATGGGACTAAAGAGAAATTAGATGAAATGGGTATTCCCTATACTCGTCGCAAGGCACGTCAAGTGACGGTTGATGACTATCATAACTTTGATTACCTTGTTATTATGGATGAAAATAATGCGCGTAATTTAAAGCGTATCATTGGGGATGACGTAGATGCTAAGGTTTACAAGGCAATGTCTTTCGTTGGTGAAAGTCGTGATGTAAAGGATCCTTGGTATACGGGAAACTTTGACGAAACTTATGATGATGTAAGTCGTAGCTGTGATGCTCTACTAAAATTAATTAAAGAGAGGCTGTAATAAGTTGATATACAACTTAATATTAGGGGCTTTTATGTATAAACCTAGTACCCATACTTTATACTATCGAACCATAGCGTAATATGGTATAATTTTTAGGTATTCATGCGCCTATAGCTCAGGGGATAGAGCGCCGGTCTCCGGAACCGGGTGCGCAGGTTCGAATCCTGCTAGGCGCACCAAATAAAAGGCTTCTCGAAATTTCGAGAGGCCTTTTTTGTATGTATTAAGGGGAGAGAAATACATGGCGATATATGCATGAATTAGTTAGAGATAGATAAATACATGAGCTGAGGTGCTGATAAGATTTCGATATAGAGTTTTATATTTAATAATATCGAAATAACATAATAAATGTGATTTGGGTAACACATTTTGTTTTGAGAATGATGTACAATAAGGATAGCTATATGAAAATCTGAACATCCTAGCCGGAACACTAGGACATGTAGGGGAGCGTTAAATTACGTAGTGAATTTAACTAAGTGAATATTACTTATATATGTATCAATAGCCCATCCATTTAGGGATGTGGCTATTTAGAGGGGATAATATGACAAATAAAATACAAGAGCTTACCGTCAACGAAGTTTGGCGTGATGAGCAAGACGCATGGAATCATCGTTCCGAGTACTTTGTAGAAATGCACAATCGCGAGGATCGCAAGGCACAGGTCACTGATTTTTTAGCCTTCTTAAAGGATGAAAATTTATTACCTTCATCGAATGGTCGTACACTTGATGTAGGCTGTGGTGTTTGTGACTACGCACTTGGGTTAGCTCGGGAAGGCTATAAGGCGACTGGTATCGATTTATCTGATGGTATGATTCGCGGTGCTAAACAATTGGCAGAGTCAGAAGGTTTAGATCTTAGCTTATATATTGGACCTTGGTCTGATGAAACTCGTCGAGAATTAGGTTGGGATAAAAGCTTTGACTTGGCATATAGTATCTTCTGCCCGATTATGTTTGATGTAGAAAATATTCGCGCCATGCACGATGCAAGTAATGATAAATGTTTATGGATTGCATTTAGCGAACGGAGCGACGAAATGGTAGATATGTTATCTGAACATTTCTTTGGACGTGATTCTTTTCCATGGGATGGTAAGATGAAAGAGTGTTTAGATACTATCCATGAGATGGGGCATAATGTAAAAGTAATTTATAAAACGGTTCCTGAAACAGAGGTTATGTCTCTTGAAAAGGCAGTTAATTATTTTACCATGCGACTTCATAATAATGGATGGGGAGACATGGAAGACATGAAAGAAGAGATTAGAAATCTCATTGAGCCACTAGCTATTGATGGAGAAATCCATAATAAGACTGTTGATAAGGTGGCTTGGGTTTCATGGTCTGTGAAATAGGAGAGAAACATGACAGTTGATGAGAAACGTAAGTTAGAACTAAAAACTATGTACCAGATTATTGGCATCTATTGTCATAATAAGCACCACACTCCTAAAGGACAACTCTGTGAGGAGTGTCAAAAAGTTTGGCAATATGCTGAACATCGTATAGATGTATGTCCTCATATGGAAAGCAAGACCTTCTGCAGCGTGTGTAAAACGCATTGCTATGCGCCTACGTATCGTGAAAAAATACGTGAAATCATGCGCTATGGTGGACCTAGAATGTTATTTATATCACCAATTCAAGTTATTCGCCATATGTATTTAGAGTGGAAGGATAGAAAAAGGAGTCGTACTTCTTATGAAAACTGATATGATTGTAAAGACAGGAATGTTTGTAGCATTGACGGTTTTACTATCTTATATATTTGCTATTCATACTACATTTATACATATTACCTTTGGATTTTTATCAACCGCTATATTTGGTATTCTTTATGGGCCTATGGCAGCAGGTATAATGGCTGCTATTGCCTGTTTTATAGGTATGTCTTTATTTGGACAAGGGGTATTCTTTCCCGGCTTTATCATATCTGAATTTCTTGTAGGCTATGTGTATGGGTATTTTTTACACGGACGTAATGTTACATTTAAACAATTACTTTTACCGGAGACGATTGTTACTGTATGTATACATCTGATATTAAATACAATATGGCTCACAATATTTTATAACAAAGCAGTATCTGCTATATTTATTGGACGTCTTATTAAAAATATCATTTGTTTCCCTTTAGAAATTGCATTGATTTTAATTGTGTATAAAGCAGTCAGTAAGTTTATGGTACAAAAAAAGCCATAATCTTACAGTATACTAAAATGCACCCCTAACATTAGATTATATGTTAGGGGTGCATTATTATTTGTAAATATAGCGTTTTACGCGAGTGCTTTGTCCAATACAGTTTTGATTAAAGATTTTGTTTGGGCATAGCTTTCACCAGGTTGTGCCTCGTATTGTTTGTCGAGGTCGAACCATAAGTTCGGATAGTATTCATATGGGTGAGTTTTGAAGAGCTCATGAGCATCTTGATCTTCAACCCAGTTGATATGAATATCTGCGTATGCAGGATTTTCTGCAACGAGTTCATCGATAGCACGGAATGCATTAGCGCAATAAGGGCAACCGTTTAAATGGAAACCTAATATTTCTTTCATGATATTCAGTCCTTTCAAAATAGAATCTACATATATTTCTATAATTTGAGATTTTATACATATTCATGTACCACAACATATGGTACACTACTGAGTATAACATATCTATATAAGATATTCAATTTTTTAGATATATCAGATGTGAATATTGAGAATTCGATATGCATGCATTATATAAATAAGGAGATACCTATGATTTCAGGCGCACAGTATCTGGTAAAAGCCCTTCAAGAGGAGCAGGTAGAGTTTTTATTTAACTATCCTGGGGCGGCTACTATTGATATCATGGATGAATTATATAAGCAAGATAAGGTAAAAGTGATTTTGCCGCGTCATGAGCAAGCATTGGCCCATGCGGCAGATGGATATGCTCGTAGTACCGGTAAAGTAGGGGTTTGTATGGTAACCTCTGGACCTGGTGCTACAAATCTTGTGACTGGTATTGCTACTGCTTATTCTGATAGTGTTCCTCTCGTTTGTATTACAGGTCAAGTTGACTTGGGTCTGATGGGCAATGATGCGTTCCAAGAAGTAGATACTGTTGGCATTGTACGCAATATCTGTAAATATGCTGTTACCGTTCGTGATCGTAAAGAGCTTGGTCGTATTTTGAAAGAAGCCTTTTATATTGCTCGCACAGGTCGACCAGGTCCTGTGGTTGTGGATATTCCTAAAAATATTCAAAAGGCTATGGGCTCTGATGAGTATCCTACTGAGGTTAATATTCGCGGTTACAAACCAAATACCACTGTTCACGTAGGTCAAGTTAAAAAGGCCTGTTCTATTATTAGTAAAGCTAAAAGGCCTCTATTCCTATTAGGCGGTGGGGTAAGCATTAGTGGTGCTAACGACCTTATGATGGAGTTGGTTAAAAAAACAGGGATTCCTGTAGTAACAACATTGATGGGGAAAGGTGCTATTGATAGCCGTCATCCATTGTATCTTGGTAATGTAGGGATTCATGGTGGCTATGCGCCTAATGTAGCCATAACTGATTGTGACGTGATGATTTCTATTGGTACGCGCTTTAATGATCGTATTACTGGTAAACTAAGTACCTTTGCACAAAATTGTAAGATTATCCATATTGATGTAGATGCGGCGTCTATTTCTAAAAATATTAAGGTTGATATTCCAATCGTAGCAGATGCTAAATTGGCTATAGAAAAAATCTTAGAATATATTGAACCTCACGATCTTGGCGACTGGCCAAAACAATTACAGCAACTTAAGGCAGAGCGCCCTGTCACTCAAGCTGACGAAGAGGGGTTAACACCTCAAACTGTTATCGAGTACATCAATCATCATTATGAACATCCTATCGTTACAACCGATGTGGGTCAAAATCAATTGTGGACTACCCAGTTCCTTGATGTGAAAGGTCAATATCAAATGTTGACGTCTGGTGGCTTAGGGACTATGGGCTATGGTTTCCCTGCTGCATTAGGGGCGCAAATGGGAAATCCAGATAAGCGTGTATTTGCCATCTGTGGTGATGGTGGCGTGCAAATGAATATCCAAGAGTTTGCCACTGCTATGCACTACCGTTTGCCTGTGACGCTAATTATTTTAAATAATGGTTTCCTCGGAAATGTACGCCAATGGCAACAATTATTCTACGATAAACGTTACGCTTGTACGAACTTGATGATGGATGAAAGTGCCATTGTTACGCGAGACATAATCGACAATGATGAGTTTGAATATGTACCCGATTTTGTGAAATTGGCAGAAGCTTATGGCGCAAAGGCAATGCGTATTACAAAGGTAGAGGACATCGAAAAAGGATTCCAATTGGCGGATACTTTCAAAGATGGCCCTACATTACTTGAGTTTATCATTCCAACAGAACTCAATGTGTTGCCAATGGTACCAGCAGGTAAGTCTTTAAGTGATATGTTGTTGAAGGATAAAAAATAGGAGGCGCTATGGAAGTACATATGAAAAAACGCTGTATTTCAGCGTATGTAGAAAACCAAATCGGTGTACTAGCTAAGATTTCAGGCCTCTTCGCAGGCAAAAATTATAATCTTGATACATTGACTGTAGGGGAAACTGAAGATTCTACCATGTCTCGTATGACGATTGATCTTACTTGTGACGATTTGACATATGAACAAATCATTAAACAGCTTAATCGCAGTGTAGAGGTGATTAAGGTTATCGACTTTACGGACATGCGAATTACGAAAAAAGAATTACTATTTATCAAGGTCAATAGCTGTAAAGAAGCGGATAAACAAGAAATCTTCCGCATTGCCCAAACCTTTGATCTATTAGTTGTGGATTATAATCGTAAATCTGTACTAGTACAATGTGTAAAGACCGTATCTAAAAATAATGACATGATTGCCTTATTTAAAGATATGTTCGTCAATCGTATTGAAGTTGTACGCGGTGGTAGCGTAGCTATCGAAGCATTATCTACACCTGATAGATAAGGTGTGTACTCTAGCACTTTAAAAGCGATTTAGGTCTATTCAAATATATAATACATGTATTTGAATAGACCTATTTTTTGTGGCTTAAAGCGTGTACAACTTAATATGATATAATATGTATATCGAGCATTATTGATATAGAGACCTTGGTTGTATGCCAAAGTCATTTTATATAGGAGGTACTATGAGCTTATTAGATGATATTTTAGCCCATAATCGAGAATATGTAGAAGATCAAAATACAGGTTATGTAGATACAGATACAAAGTGTAGTAAAATGCCTAGTCGTGAAATGGCAATTGTTACATGTATGGATACACGTCTTGTTAACTTCTTAGAAGATTCCATGGATATTGGGCGCGGTGAAGCGAAAATCGTAAAGACTGCAGGTAACTGTATTACAGGTCCCTTTGATGGCGTTGTACGTAGTTTACTTGTTTGTATTTATGAGCTAGGCGTTAACGAAATCTTTATCATTGGTCATCACGAATGTGGTATGGCAAAAACTACGGCAAAAGATCTAACAGAAAAAATGTTGGCTCGTGGTATTGCACCAGAAGCGATTCATATGATCCGTAAAGAAATGGAACGCTGGGCTGATGGCTTTACACATCCTGCTGAAAATGTAGAGGATACAGTAGACGAATTGCGTATGAATCCTTTGATTCCTAAAGATGTGCCTATTCACGGTCTTATCTTCCATCCTAGAACGGGTGAAATCGAAGTCATCGTTAATGGCTATACACAAATGAAACAATATTACGAAAAATAGTAGGTAAATTCTTTAATAGAGGTATTGTGAATTGAGCAATATAGATAGATTAGATACATTTGAGGTAGCGTGTAAACAGCTTCTTACGGATCTTTCAAATTTTAAAAATCTCATTTCCACCCAAGTTCAATCATTAGATGATCAAGAATGGTTATTTGATAAAGGTTCCACTAAGGTCTGTAGTGCTGACGAAAAGGGCTTAAAAAAACGCTGTAAAGTTGGCATAAAATATAGTCTACTAGTTGAGTTATCTCAAATTGATGCAGAAACTATTTGGACGGAATTTAGTCGGTTTTGGGGTGACACTACTTTAAATCAAATTGAAAGAGTATGTAGCAATGAAGAGTTAGGGCGCTATCAATTTATAGCTAATAACTCTATAGGCGATGAGCTTACCTGTGATATATATTTACCCAATGAATGGAACATACCACAATTAAATATGTTGGGATGTATTTCTGCTAGATATAGAAAAGTAGATGTTGAATAAGTATAGAAAAATCTTATTTGACTTAAAGTTAAGTTTAAGTTTTGTAATGTGTTCATATTAGTACTTAATAGATATTTACATAAAGGAACTATATGAATAAAAGTAAATTGTTAAAAACAACTATAGCCATTTTTGTTTTGGCTGTATTAATTATAGGGGGCTATGTATATAAGGATGCCATACAGAGTCGTATAGCTAGAACTGCCGCCGTTGTAAGTGGACAAGAAATTAAGCCACTCCTTGATTCCGAAAGTCGTTATATTCGGCAAATTGTAGCTCAAGATAACAGCACGAGTCGTACTATTATGTGGCAATCAGATAGCAGCGAAGCTGATGCGGTCATAGAGTATCGTCTTGTTGGATCCGATACGACTCAAACGATAAGAGCTACAGACAAAGCTTTTACCGATGATGGCAATACCACCTATATCCATGAGGGTACAGTAACTGGTTTGATGCCTAATACTAAATACGAATATCGCGTTGGTTATGGCAATGATCGTCGCAGTGATTGGTATTCGTTGGAAACTGCTGGCTCCAGTGTATATGATGTTCTTATCTATCCAGATTCTCAATCTGGTGATTATTCTGCGTGGGAGCAGATTGTTAAGGATTCTGCACATCGCAATCCAAGGACAGCCCTGTATATTAGCATGGGTGACCTTGTAGATAATGGGGAACAAGACTATCAATGGCGCACTTGGTTGAATTCCATCAGACCATTGAGTGCTACTGTGCCCTTAGCAACGACCTTAGGCAATCATGAGATGTATACATTAGATTGGAAAATGCGCGAGCCTTATGCGTATTTGAATTACTTTGCAGTACCACCTAATGGGAATGAAACCTTTAATCGTCGTTATTATTCCTATGATTTTGGCGATGTACATTACGTTGTATTAGATACGATGTTATATGAAAGTAATCATGAGGACAATCATGATACGCATCATCCTGATTTGTACGATGTAGAGGTTCAGTGGCTACGTCAAGATTTAGCAGCTAATACGAAGAAATGGACTGTCGTTCTAATGCATCGAGATCCATTCCGATATGCCTTTGATCGACCAGGTGCAAGTCGAGATGTAGGTTTCGATGATGAGGGAGTACTATTTATGCCTATCTTCGATGAGTTTAATGTAGATTTAGTATTATCTGCTCATTTACATACATACCGCAACCGTGGTCATGTACGAAACTTTAATCGAGACCCATCTGGTCCGTTATATATCCTTACAGGGATAGCTGGTGATGCACGACGTCCTAAGTGGAAGCAACATCCTCTAGATGTATATGTAGCACCTCAGCCTGAAACAAATAATTATATGTCTATGACAGTGACACCGAATAAGCTGATTGTAAAATCATTTTTACCTGATGGTACTCAGCTTGACGAATCAGTCATTGAAAAATAAGAAAAAGACGCCTTTTTTGGAAGGTGTCTTTTTTTGTCTATTTTTCTCTAATCAAAGGTTGCAAGAATCTATGAGTAAAATTGATTTACAATACAACAAATAAAAATACAATGGATTTGTATAAATACTTGCTAATTGTGGTGTGTAGTATTATAATACGTGTATAGATTATAAAAATACACAAAATATGTATAAAATATACATACAGTGTATAAAGGAGATAGAGTAATGAACACATTACAAGATTTAATTAAGAAATATGCCTCCCAATATAAAGAACAAGTTGTGGAATGGCGCCGACATATTCATAGCCATCCAGAGTTATCTGGTGAAGAAAAAAATACATCTTTATTTATTCAAAAGGTTCTTGGTGAACTAGGAATCCCTTTTGTAAACGATGTTTCTGATTATGCCGTTATCGGTAAGATAGAAGGTGCTCATACAGGCCCTGTTATTGCATTGCGTGCCGATATGGATGCATTACCCATACATGAAATAACAGGATTGCCCTTTGCTTCACAAAATGAAGGCGTTATGCATGCTTGTGGTCATGATAGCCACATGGCAATCTTGCTTGGTGCAGCAGCGATTTTACAGTCTATTAAAGATCAATTGCACGGCACTGTAAAGCTTGTATTCCAGCCTTCCGAAGAGGAAGCTTTATTCCCAGGAGCACAAGGTATTGTCGATAGTGGTATCCTCGATGATGTAGACGAGATATATGGTCTCCATGTATGGCCTCAACTTCCAGTTGGTGCGGTAGGCCTAAAAAAAGGTAATTTGATGGCTGCATCAGACCACTTCCTTGTACATATTAAGGGCAAATCAACCCATGGTGCGGAGCCTCACAATGGGGTTGATGCTATTGTGGCCGCAGCGAACTGGATTGTAAATGTGGAGTCCATGGTCGCTCGTGAAACTAACCCGATGGAAAATCTTGTATGCACAATTGGAGTGATTAATGGTGGTGACCGATACAATGTGGGCTGTGGCGATGTGTATCTTGAAGGTACTTGTCGTACCTATGAACCAGAGAAACGTGATTATATTGAACGACGATTAGGTGAAAGTTTACAGGCCCTCGATGTGTTGTTTAAAACGGAAAGTACTTTGGATTATAAAAGGGGACATGGTGCAACTATCAATAATCCAGAGGCCATTGATTATGCCACATCCATTGTAGAGAAATATCTTGGTAAAGACGCAGTGGTACATCCTGAGTTCCCATCTATGGCAGCAGAAGACTTCTCCGCCTATCTTCATAAAATCAAAGGTGCGTTCCTTTGGTTAGGCACTGGCTTTGAAGGCAATCCGGCTTTGCATAATGCAGCTTTCACCATCGATGAAAGTATCCTTGAACCAGGTATCACAATGATGGCAGCGTTGGCCGCCGAATATTTACAAGAAAAGTAGTTAAACACATAGTTTGAAATAAGAGGTTATCATGAAAAGTTTACAACATACATCATTTAAAACAATGCTTCAATATACACCAGAGGAAATTAAATACTTCTTGGAGTTAGCAAAAAAATTAAAAGCTGATAAAAAAGCAGGTAAAGAAATCAAAACATTGGTGGGTAAAAACTTTGCATTAATTTTTGAAAAGGATTCCACACGGACACGTTGTGCCTTTGAAGTCGGGGCTGCTGATCAAGGGGCTTTTACAACATATCTTGGTCCTACAGGTTCTCAAATGAATAAGAAAGAATCCTTAAAGGATACGGCTCGTGTTCTTGGCTCCATGTACGATGCCATCGAGTTTAGAGGCTTTGACCAAGAGGATGTAGATACATTGGCGGAATACTCTGGTGTACCAGTTTGGAATGGACTTACCGATATGGATCATCCGACACAAACATTAGCTAATTTCTTAACACTTCAAGAAAATATCGACAAACCGTTGAATGAAATTTCCTTTGCCTATGTTGGACATGGTCAATCAAATATGTGCAATGCTTTGATGAGTGGTGCCGTTAAAATGGGCATGGATTTCAGACTCATTGGTCCTAAACAATACTGGCCAGCTGGTCCGTTCTACGAAGAGTGCTTAAAAGTGGCCAAAGAAACGGGTGCTACTATTACTTGCACAGATGATGTAGCTGAAGGCGTTAAAGGCTTAGATGTTATTTACACTGGTGTGTGGGTAACGATGGGCGATACATATGATATGTGGGAGGAACGTATCAATACCTTTAAACCATTCCAAGTAAATGCAGAAATGATGGCATTAACTGGCAATCCAAATACTAAGTTCTGCCATTGTTTACCTGCGTTCCACAACACAGAAACACAAGTAGGTAAAGATATTTACGAACGGTTTGGCATGGATGGCATTGAGGTAACCGAAGAGGTATTCGAAGGTCCAAACTCATTGGCGTTCCAAGAAGCAGAAAATCGTCTCCACACGATTAAGGCAGTTATGGTTTCTACCTTTGGAAATTATCCATTGAAATAAGTTCATCTTCCTAAATGGTGATGTATGGTATCGTTTGTTTTCTATTTATATTGGATAAAGGGCTATATAAATAGGTGTGAGTCACCAATAGGTGAGAATTGAGGTTTATTATGACACCCCATAGAGTATTTATTGTCGGTCATGAAGGCACAACGGGTCTTAGAATTCATGAACGATTATCCGATCGAAAAGATATAGAACTCTTAGCGACTGCTGATGAGGATCGCAAAAATGTAGAGGCCATTAAAGTGGTTGCAAAAAAGGCAGACATCGTATTTCTTTGCTTACCTGATGCGGCATCTAAAGATATTATGGCGGTTATCGGTGACTTGCCGTGCAAGGTAATCGATACATCTACTGCTTTTAGAACTGATTCTGATTGGGCCTATGGTTTCCCAGAGCTTGGTACTAATTATAAGACAGCTATTGCTACTAAAAAACATATTGCAAATCCTGGCTGCCATGCGAGTGGTATGATAGCTTGTATAGCGCCTCTTGTAAAAGCAGGGCTCGTGCCAGCGGATTATCCTTTCACCATTACATCCTTAACAGGCTATAGCGGTGGTGGTAAGAAGATGATTGGTCAATATGAAAGCAGTCCTAAGGACTATTTCCTTTATGCGCCTCGTCAATATGGGCTTGGTCAAGAACATAAACATTTACCCGAAGTACAACATGTATGCGGCCTTAGTGAAGCTCCAATTTTTATGCCAATTGTTGATGATTACTACTCTGGAATGGAGGTTACCGTAGGTATTCATAGTCGTTTATGTCATAAACCTGTTTGTATTGATAAGGTACAACAAACGTTAGAATACTTTTACAAAGATAGTACAATCGTTACGGTTGCACCATTTACTGAAAATAGTAATAGCGGTATGTTAAACGCTAATCAATTGAGCAATACGGACAGTATGAAAATCTATGTCACTGGTAACGATGAACGCATCATGGTTCACGCCATTTTCGATAATTTAGGTAAAGGTGCATCGGGTGCCGCCGTTCAATGTATGAATATTGCATTGGGTTTACCAGAGGATACTGGTTTAGTATTAGGTTAGAGAGGAATCTATGAAGAATGTAACAAATGCAATGCGGGCGCATATCTTAACGGCGGCCGTTCCATATATAAAACAATACACAGATCAGTACGTTGTCGTTAAATACGGTGGCAATGCCATGGTGGATGAAGAGTTAAAGAAATCTGTTATGAAGGATTTACTATTACTTCAATTAGTGGGGGTCAAAGTAGTCCTTGTTCATGGCGGTGGCCCAGCTATTAATAGTACTTTAGAGGCGATGCAAATTAAATCACATTTTGCTAATGGTCTACGAGTTACCGATGAAGCAACAATGGATGTTGTACAAATGGTGCTAGCCGGCAAGGTGAATAAAGGGCTCGTGGCGGATTTAACGGATCTTGGTGGCAAAGCTGTTGGCCTTTGTGGCGTAGATGGCAACATGATTCAAGTTCATAAACAAAACGAAGAACTTGGTTACGTAGGTTATATTGATACCATTGATACGAGTATTATCCATGACGTAATTAGCCGTGGCTATATTCCAGTTATTTCTTCTATCGGCATGGGAGCCGATGGCAAGACATATAATATTAATGCGGATACGGTAGCCGCGAAAATTGCGGGCGCTCTCAAGGCGGAAACAATGGTGGCTATGACCAATATTGATGGTGTACTGCGAGATGTGCATGATCCAGATTCTTTAATTTCTAAAATTACGATGGCCGAGGCCGCTCAGTTAAAAGCGGATGGTGTCATTGCAGGCGGTATGATTCCAAAGGTAGATTGCTGCTTAGAGGCCATAGAAGCTGGGGCACAAAAGGTATTTATCATCAATGGTGAAATTCCACATGCCATTCTTATCGAGTTATTAACCGATGAAGGCCTTGGCACAATGTTTGTTGCTTAATATAGTAAACATAATACTGGTAATCATCTATTGGGTATCTTTTACATAGATAGACGACGGCATGACCGTACATTTGGAGGATATAATGAGTAATGCAATCGATTTCGAACAACAAGATAAAGAATATATAGCCAATACGTATGGTCGGTTCAACGTATGCTTTCAAAAAGGGAAGGGTTCTCTCTTGTGGGATGTAGAGGGTAAAGAATACATTGACCTTGGCTCTGGTATTGGTGTAACGGCTTTTGGTGTTGACGATGATGAGTGGACTGACGCTGTTACTAAGCAGTCTCATGCGTTGAATCATATTTCTAATTTATACTATTCTTTGCCACAGATTGAACTAGCGAAACAGCTCTGCGCGAAAACGGGAATGAAAAAGGTGTTTTTCTCTAACTCTGGTGCGGAGTCTAACGAATGTGCTATTAAGGCAGCTCGTAAATATAGCCATGATAAATACGGCGAAGGGCGTCATATAATTGTTACCTTAGTCAATAGTTTCCACGGTCGTACTATTACCACCTTGTCTGCGACAGGACAAGATGTATTCCATCAACATTTCTTCCCATTTACGGAAGGCTTTATTCATACCCTAGCCAATGATATTGATGCGGCTTTGAAAGTCCTTGCTAATCCAGCTGTTTGTGCCATAATGATGGAACCTATCCAAGGTGAAGGTGGGGTTATGCCCTTAGATAAAGAGTTTGTCCAAGCGGTAACAAAATATGCGCATGAACACGATCAACTGGTACTCATCGATGAGGTACAAACTGGTAATGGTCGGACTGGCAGCTTATATGCATACCAACAATTTGGCATCGAACCAGATGTGGTATCTACTGCAAAAGGCTTGGCGGGAGGTCTACCAATGGGGGCTACTTTGTTCAATGAAAAGATGCAGTACGTTTTAAATGCTGGTGCCCACGCTACTACCTTTGGGGGAAATCCAATCTGCGCGGCTGCAGGGAACACTATTATTAGTCGGTTAACTCCTGAATTTCTCGATTCTGTAAAAGTAAAAGGGGAATACGTAAAATCTACCTTAACTGGTAAACCTGGTGTCATTGGTGTTAGTGGTATGGGGCTCATGCTCGGTATTGAGACTACAGTAGATGCAAAAGCTGTCATTGCAAAATGTTTAGAAAAGGGTGTAGTATGCTTATCTGCTAAAAATAAGGTACGACTTTTACCAGCCCTTAATATTCCACAAGAACAATTAGAAAAGGCGATACGTATTTTGGCTGAAGTGATTGAAGAATTAGCTGCAAAATAAGAATTCGTCTAGCTTTCATAAATATCGTTTACTATAGTTATGTAACATTGAACTATGGAAATAAACCGATGATTATATAGACTTTAGTCCGTATTCGTGTTACCCTAGAAGAAACAGTCTATATTGGAGGAGTAAATATGAATACAGAATCCTTACGTAATGAAGTATTGGTTCCGGCGGTAGCAAAAACGTTGGACATTGCTGCAAAAGCAAAACCTACAAAAGAAGAAATTATCACAACGGCGAAAATCACCGCTGCTGTGACAGTTGCAACAGCTGTTGTATCCTTAGCGGTACAAGCAGTATTGCGCAACCGATAAGAAACTGAGAAAACGACATGGCGCTGCCTGTCGTTTTCTTTTACATTTATCCTGTTATTCCCCTAAATAAGGGGCTTTTCTTGGTGCAAGTAGGTTGTGTATTAATAAATTCGTAGACTGTATAATCGTTATATATTAGCGATGCATATTGATATGCAATTGATATACTGATATTAGAGGAGGCGATACGATGCATAGTCGCGATTTAATAGAGCAATATAAAGGCTACGTTCAAGATTGGCGTAGATATTTTCATAAACATCCAGAGCTCAGCAATGAAGAGTTTGAAACGACAAATACACTCGCTAAAGAATTAGGATCGATGGGCGTAGAGGTTCATGTAGACACAGAACGTGGTATAGGCTTAATCGGTATTATCCATGGTGCTAAGCCTGGAAAGGCTATCGCATTGCGCGCCGACATCGATGCACTGCCTGTTCATGAACATAATACAGTGGACTATAAATCTGAAGTAGAGGGTAAAATGCATGCTTGCGGTCATGATGGACATATGGCTATTTTATTAGGTGCGGCTAAGATGCTAATGTCTATGAAAGACCGTATTGAAGGCGATGTGTATTTAGCATTCCAACCTGCTGAAGAAACTGGCGCAGGGGCTCCGGATTTCATCAAGTTTGGTGACTGGTATGATAAGGTGGACGCTATCTTTGGTGGTCATGTGTGGATTGATTTGCCTGCCGGTCTCGTATCTGTTGAGGAAGGCCCTCGTATGGCTGCGAGTAGCCAGATTACTATTAACGTAAAAGGAAAACAAGGTCATGGTGCACAGCCACACCAAGCGGTCGATGCTATCGTGGTGGCTAGTGCCATCGTTATGAATTTGCAAACCGTAGTGTCTCGTAATGTTAGCGCGTTAGACTCTCTTGTACTAACTATTGGGAATATTCATTCTGGCTCTGAATGGAATGTTATCCCTGGTGAAGCTAAAATGGGGGGGACCATTCGATTCTTTGATCCGGGTCAAGAAGAGTATTATGTTGAATCCATACGCCGCGTAGTAGAACATACGGCTGAAGCCTATGGCGCGACTGCTACATTAGAATATGTAAAAAAAGTACCACCTACTATTAATGATCCTGAATCCAGTGAACTAGCAGAACGTGTTGTTATTGATACATTAGGTAAAGACAAGCTTTCTAAGATGCGTAAAGTAATGCCTGGAGAAGATTTTGCATGGTATTTACAAGATAAACCAGGATGCTTTGCTTTTATTGGTATTCAAAACCCTGAAGTAGAAGCTACATACGATCATCATAATAATAGATTTAATATGGATGATACCGTATTATCTGCAGCATCTGCGGTGTATGCGGAATATGCTATTGCTTGGTTACAAGAAAATAAATAAATTTTAATCCGATAAACCTCTTTACATTTTTCGTAAAGGGGTTTATTATATTCCAATATTAAATCATATGTAATTAAAATGGTTTCCTGCAATGATGCAAGTTTTGGCGCAATGCGGATAAAAAGGGCCTTTCTTCGCCGGACGGTTCTAGAAGCCAGAAAGGATGTAATGAACGATCAAGTTTCTATTTCAACAGCAAATATTCGTGGTGCTTTTGGGGCATTTTTTATCCCCGGCATGTACACAGCTTTATGGGCTGGTTTTGTGCCATATTTAAAAGCAAAGCTTAGTATTGGTGAAGATGTATTAGGTTCCATGATTTTGTTGCTCGGTGTAGGTTCTTGTTTATCCATGGCTATAGCAGGTAAGCTTGTAGAAAGCTTTGGGTGTAAGAGAGTCGTTTTGTTAGCTAGCTTTATTGGTATGGTATCTCTTGCCATCGTTACTATGTGTCCTACTATTGCTACAACAACAGTAGCCCTGTTCTTTTTTGGTATTGGTGTAGGCCTTAGTGGTGCTTCTGCTAATTTACAAGCTATCCTAACAGAAAAGGTGAGCAAAAAACATTTAATGGGCGCCTATCACGGTGGCTGGAGCTTAGGTGGTTTTGCTGGTGCCGGTGTTTTGCTCGTGCTTTTAAAAATCTTATCGCTGCCTGTTAATCAAAGTATTTGGGGACTTCTCATCGTACTATTTATTGCGATGGTTGTAGTTAGCCAATTTATGTTGACCTTTGGTAGTGATCCAAATGCAAAGGTTACTAAAAAATCTAAAAGCCCATTGTCCTTTCATCCAATCGCTCTTATTTTTGGTTTATTGTCCTTTGTTTCTTACTTGGTAGAAGGTGCTGTAGGGGATTGGAGTGCATTATATTTATTTGAAGATAAAGGGATTCTTATCGAAGAGGCTGTCATGGGTGTAATGCTCTTTAATGGTACTATGTGTATAGGCCGTTTGCTTGGTAATAGATTAGGTAAACACTTAACATCAAAGCAAGTTGTTGTTGGTGGCTACTTACTTGGCTCTATTGCGATGGGGCTTATCGTGTTCTTGCCAGGTCATGCATCCATGTATACTTACTTATTATTGGGTATTTCATTAGCTATGATAGTACCAAACCTATTCTCTGCAATGGGGGAACAAAATGTCATTCCTATGACACAAGCGGTCGCAACATCCACAATGCTCGGTTATATGGGTATTTTGATGGGACCTGCCTTAATTGGTTTCATTGCGCACGGTACAAGTCTTACAGTAGCATTTATCGTATTGACTACATTGCTTGTTGTAAGTGCAGGTATTGGTAAATACGCATACCATTTAATGAGTAAAGACTGTGGTCTTAGTGAAGAACAAATTTAATAGCCTATAATTAAGGAGCTACGATTTTCGTATCGTAGCTCCTTTTTCATATTTTTATATTTTATGTATTTCTCGCATTAAAAAGCCACAGGTCTAGAACCTGTGGCTTTTAGAACTATCATTATATATTGATTAGATTAGCGATCGCCATTGAAGATGGAGTTTTTAACAAGCACATAGTCTACTTTGCGAATGGCTTGTAGAGTCGTACCGCCAGCGTAAGAAATAGCGGATTGTAAATCTTGTTCCATTTCAGTTAATGTATCGAAGATAGAACCTTTGGAATCGATGAAGATTTTTTTACCTTCTACGTTTTTGCGTTCCCCTTTTTGGAACTCAGAAGCAGAACCAAAGTATTCTTTTACAGCTTTACCGTCAACGATTTTTTCTTCCCCTGGAGATTCTTCATGACCAGCAAATAGGGAGCCAATCATAACCATGGTAGCACCAAAGCGAATGGATTTTGCGATGTCGCCATGGTCACGAATACCGCCGTCAGCGATGATAGGTTTAGTAGCTGCTTTTGCGCACCAGCGAACAGCAGCCAATTGCCAGCCACCAGTACCAAAGCCGGTTTTCAATTTTGTGATACATACTTTACCAGGACCGATGCCTACTTTAGTCGCATCAGCACCAGCATTTTCTAGTTCACGAACTGCTTCTGGAGTGCCTACATTACCAGCGATAATGAAGGTTTCAGGTAAGTTCTTTTTTATGTATTGGATCATTTCGATGACCGCATTGGAATGACCATGTGCAATATCAATAGTGATATATTCTGGGGTTAAGTTTGCTTTCTTAAATTCATCAACTAAAGCAAATTCTTCAGCTTTTACGCCGATAGAAATAGAAGAATATAGGTTAAGGTCGTGCATACGTTTTACAAAGTCCATACGACGTTCTGGTTGAAAACGATGCATGATATAGAAATACCCTTCACGAGCTAATTTTTCAGCCAACTCTTCGTCGATAATAGTTTGCATATTAGCAGGTACTACTGGCAAGCGGAATGTGCGTTTACCTAATTTTACATGTGTATCACATTCGCTACGACTGGAGACAATACATTTGTTAGGAATCAATTGCACGTCTTCATAATCAAAGATGTTAGTTGTATTAATCATAGTTTCTATATCTCCTTCGAGTATTACATATTGAACCTGTACCATTATACAAGAGACTCATAAAATTTTCAATACGTTCCGAATATTTTGTTTGGTGTAAGGGATAAACTGTAGTACAATACAAGTAGATTGTATAAATAATATATTCATTTATAGATATATGGTAAAAGGAGGTTGATTAATGTGGAACAGTCTAAAACCCGTATGCTTGCTGAAGCTGGCGTAGCAATTGCCATTGCTCAAGTGTTGTCATTTATTACGATTTTTCATATGCCACAGGGGGGCTCTATTAAGGCGGCAGCTTTGGTACCACTCATGATTTACGCATATCGTTGGGGCGGAACACGAGGTATCTTCGTAGGTGTTGTATATGGTATATTACACTTTATTTTAGGCTTTAAATCATCTGTTCATTATTTAAGTATTGTATTAGACTACTTGGTTGCTTACGGTGCTATTGGCGTTTGTGGTTACTTTAAAGATTCTCTTTCTGGACTTATCACTGGATCCATCGTAGGTATTGTATTGCGTTGGGGGGCATCTGTTACGAGCGGTGCTGTGGTCTTTGCTAGCTATGCTCCGCAAGGGCAGAATCCTTGGGTTTATTCTATGATTTATAATGCATCCTATATGGTGCCAGATGGCCTTTTAAATATTGCAGTTTTACTATTCATTTACCAAGGTGTTAAACGAGGTTTACAACGTCGTGGATAAATTAGGTTTAATTATTTTGGCTGGAGGACTCAGCACTAGAATGGGGCAACCTAAAGCTTTGTTGCCTTGGATTAATGGTGAAAGTCTTATATCTCATGCCCTTCGTAAGGGCTTAGATGCAGATATTCAAGATATTCTTATCTCCATCGGTGATGACGAGCAATTAGGACTTGCTATACAGACTCATATTATAGATACATTATCGAACGATGAGAAAAATAAGGTTTCTATTGTTCGGGATTCTGTTGGGCGATGCGGACCTTTAGGTGGGCTGTATAGCACTCTAGCGGTTGCTACTAGTTCTGCTTATGCAGTAATGGCAGTAGATATGCCATTCATGGAAATGGATTTGTATTATGATTGGCTCTATCAAGTAGATCATAATGATTGGAATGCCATTGTCCCATATAGTGAAAGTGGTAAGTCTGAGCCGATGGCCGGTATTTATAGGCCATATATTGCGTCCTTAATTCAATCTATTCTTGTTGGCGAAAATGTATCGTTGCATCATGCCCTCGATGTTATTGGTCATGTAGAATCTATTGATGCTACTGATTTTAGTTGGGAGCTAAGCAATATTAATCGATTTGAAGACTATCAATGGGCGCGAGCTTTAGCGGAAAATGAATTCCGCCGTGTACCTTTAATTAGTGTGGTCGCATCGAAACGTAAAACAGGTAAGACAACTGTTGTAACGCGTCTTGTGTCTGAGTTACAAAAAATCGGTTTATCTGTTGGTGTTGTCAAAAGCGATAAACATGGCTTTCAGATGGATCATGAGGGAACAGACACAGATCTTGCTTATAAAGCTGGGGCTGATGCGGTTGCTATTGCAGGGCCTACTGAAACAGCGATTCGCATACGTACAAAAGAACAATCAAACCTGTATGAAATATCACAGTTTATGCCTGTAGATATAGTTATACTAGAAACGAGATCCCAAGGGATTGCCCCAATTATAGAGGTTACTCAAGAGGGATATACGGAAGAGCTAATCTCGGATCCGATGGACCGAGTGGCGACGATAGAAATTGGCAAATTGAATCAAGACGTACCTGAATTGGTACGCCACATACAGGAAATGATGAGGAGTTTAAATGGCCGTCGTTACTGTTGAGAAGGCTCTCCAATTATGGGATGAAGCCTTACAAACGCAAGTTCATAAAGTTGAAACAATAGATGTTAAGGCTGCGAAGGGGTACGTGTTAGCAGAGGACATTATTGCACCGACAGACGTACCTGCATTCCCAAAATCTGCTATGGATGGTTATGCCATCGCCTACGAAGAAGGTCGTAATGAATATATCGTTGACGGTATTATTGGTGCTGGTGTTGTATGGGAACATCCCGTAGACGTTGGTCATGCGGTGCGTATTATGACTGGTGCACCGGTACCAGACACATGTGATACTGTCATCATGCAAGAACAAGTGGTTGGCACTGGTGAACCACAAACTACAATTACGATTCAAGGCAAATATCATTGTGGTGATCATATTATTCCACAAGGTGAGGAGTGTGTTGCCGGCACCATTGTGATTCCACGTGGTACAGAGGTAACATCTACAGTACAAACCATTTTGACGGGACTCGGTATTATTGAGATATCTGTTAATGCCATGCCTCGCGTGTTAGTTCTTACCTCTGGTCACGAGGTTATTGAACCTGGTGAAAGTTTAACACCTGGTAAAATTTATAACTCTAATCGAGCTATGATTTGTGGGCTCTTGGAAGATTTAGGGTTTCACAAGATAACACACTATCATGTAAGTGATGCTCCGGAGGAGCTAGATTCTGAAATCAATCATGTTTTGAAACTTAGTGAAGAAGCAGATATTATTATCAGTTCTGGTGGTGTATCGGTAGGCCTTTTTGATACGATGCCTCTTATTTATGAAAAACTAGGGGCAAAATCTATCTATGCCCGTATTCAAATGCGACCGGGGGCAGCATCTTATGGTGCGGTTACCCCAAAAGGTCAGATTATCTTTGGTTTGTCCGGTAATCCAGGGGCTGCCTTTAATGGGTGGCATTTAATCGTAGCACCTACCTTGAAGCGTTATAAAGGGTTGGCTAATTGGACGACTCCAGTGGTGGCTTGTGTAATGGATACAGAAATCTTCAAACGTAATGCCTTTGATCGTTATGTACAAGGGAAAGTTATATTTGGGGGTGGAGCGCCACGTTTTGTGGCTAATCGTCACTTTAATAGTAGTAGTATGTTAGGCCTATATACTGTGAATGCGTTGGCATGTATTCCACGAGGGATTCATGAAGTACATCCTGGTGATACATTTAATGTGTATCTATTAGACTTGCTGCCTGCAGTTTAGACCCTTTTGATTTTTAGATTCTTACTTTAAGGCGTTAGATTTTTTAGAGTTATAGAGTTTTAGAGTTATAGAGTTTTAGAGTTATAGATATAAATATAAATATACTAGTTAAAAAACTATAATATTTATAGCTAATCATAATGTAAAAAGACGAGGTTTCTTAGGAGGCCTCGTCTTTGCGTTTATTCAAAACATTTCGTTTATCCAAAATAATTTTAATTTTGTTACCAAATATACTGAAATTAAATCTCAATTAAATTATAATAAAATTAAGGGAAGAATATTTTTTTAGTTATATCAATTGGTTTTGATAAAATTGTTTTAATCTACTTTTTATTTACTTTTACTATTATATAGCTATATAAGGAGTGATTTCTATGAGTAAGACTTTCACAAAAAATATCCCAGTAAACGAAATTTTACATCTAGGCGAACACCTGGAGTATAAAGAGGGGCAAGTGATTAGTATTACAATTGCTCAAAATGAGCGACTCAGCATTACATTATTTGCGCTGCCTAAAGGCGAAGAAATCTCTACGCATGTAACGGTAGGCGATGCGATTGTGCAAATCCTCGATGGTGAGGCGCACATCGTTGTTGGTGATACGGAGCACAATGTGAAGGCTGGTGAAACTTTGATTATGCCATCGGAAGTACCTCATAGCCTAGATGCAAGAGAAAGCTTTAAGATGCTGTTGACCGTAGTTAAATAAATATATCATAATAAATGCATCCCTTATATCAATAAGGGGTGCATTTTATATGTATTCTTTACAAGCCAGAGCTACACCTAAAGAGCATCACGATGAAATTGTGAAATCTTTGGTATCTAATATTAATGAATTAGAACAAAGTGGATTATTTGAAAGTATTCAAGTATATAAATGGAATTTAGTACAAGTGTATAATTCCAAACAATGTACCGAACCAGTTGGCACTATTGTAGAGAACGTGTTATTTGGTACTTGGACACAGGATGAAACTGATTTGTTAAATGTAGGTAAAGCACAAGAACTGGCGTTAAGAGCGAAATTACCTTAGGGAGCAAAAGTGTAATGGACTATTTTGACTATTCATATAAACATAAATATATAGAGTTTAGCAGTAACATATATAGGGTTAATACATATCATTACAACTGGCATGCAGAAACAGAGATTTTTATCTTGTTAAAAGGTAGTGTTGAGATGAGTTGCAATGGTGAGGTGTTTACGTTGAAACCTCTTGATGTCGTGATTATCTCTCCTCAAGTAGGGCATGCAACATTAGCCCTCGAAGAGGATGCTATAGCCTTTGTTATTCATGTAGGTAACGAGTTCTATCAACAGTATGATCCGGATTTTGGATCGTACCAATTTGTTTTGCGTTCAGATGATAGTACGCGTCATAACGAATTCTTTACAACCTTACGCCATCATGCTGCTATGACGATGTTGTTGATGACTAAAGGTGAAAGCCCAGTACATCGAATGTGGATAGAACATCATTACTTAGCTTTGGCCGGTGATGTATTTAGAGAGTTTGATCCGATTAAAAAGGTTCACGAAAATGCTAGACCTGGCGATATAAAACCAGCATCTTTTGATAAAATGATCGTCTATATTGATGAGCATTATGAACAGAAAATAGAGTTAGAAGATATTGCTAAAATTGGAGGCTATAATATTGCCTATACATCGCAGTTTTTTAAACGGCAAATGGGGATTTCATTTGTTGAGTATGTATTGAGGTTAAGAATCCGTGACGCTACTGTTCGCTTAGCTAGTACGGATGAGGCTGTCGCAAGAATTGCAAGTGATTGTGGATTTGCAGATGTGAAAGCCTTTAATGTGGCTTTTAAAAAACACTTTAATATGACCCCCACAGAATATCGTAAGCAAGTCAAAAGCATTGGGCGTAAAACCGTCTTACAAGATTGGAAAGAAATTATTTCTGTAGACAATCAAGATGTTCTTGATGTATTGCATTCATTCTTGTCGTATGAAGATGATTCCCGAGCTAAGAGCGAATTGGAATTTATGAGCAAAAAATTGGAATCTTTGAAAGAAAAGTTAGCAGATGTAGTAAAGGATTTATAAAGGTATTTTGTTATATCTCTATTGCAACTAGATTCTTATAGTAACTAATTCTTATAGTAGCTATATTCTTGTGATAAGAGTTTGGTAAGCAAATTATTTTGATAAATTTATGACACATATAGAAAGATTAGAATTGGGTAAATTTCTATATCAAGAAACCCTATAAAGTTATTGAAAAAGCACTACTGCTGATAAGTAGTGCTTTTTTATATGTATTTTCCGGGTGAATTTATATATTGTTATAGTCCCAAAATACAATAAATCGAGAGAAATCTATCTTTTTTCGTTGATTTTAATATAAAAATTACCTTTTAATTTGGATAGTTATATTCACTAAACTGAGTAGAATATATCTCATCAGGAGTAAAAAAATTAGTAAGTTATAATTTTGGAGGATATATGAATCAAGTAAAATTTATGGAAAACGTAGGTAAAGTTGCAACTGTTACTGCTGTAGCTATGTATGTATCTTATTTCCCACAAATCATGCATAACCTTGCACACCCAGGTACTGGTGATTGGATTCAACCACTTGTAGCTGCAATCAACTGTACATTATGGGTAGCGTATGGTTTGTTTAAAGAACATAGAGATATTCCAGTAGCATTAGCCAATGCACCAGGTATCTTCTTTGGTTTAGCAGCGGCTATTACAGCGGTTATGTAATTTTAAGAATAGATATATAATGCTATAGAAGCATAAAACTATAATTTATTAATATATAAAATAAGATTACTGTTGACCGTTATTAATTATATATATCATAATGAATGCATCCCTTTGATTAATAAGGGGTGCATTTTTTATGTAAATAATTGAGAGGTATTTATTTGATTTTATGAGGGGGGTTACGTTGTTATGGACTACTTTCACTATACCTATAAACACAATCATATAGATTTCAATAGTGATATATATAAGGTTAGTACATATCATTACAACTGGCACAGTGGCGTTGAAGTCTTGATCTTGTTAAAGGGCAGAATCGACATGAGTTGTAATAGTGAGGTTTTTACAATGGAACCTCTTGATACCATTATTATTTCCCCTCAAGTAGGTCATGCTACGTTGGCCTTAGAGGAGGATACAACAGCTCTTGTTATTCATGTAAGTAAGGAGTTTTTCCAATACTTTGATCCTAACTTCGGCATGTACCAATTTGTATTGCGCTCAGATAAAACTAATAGGGATAATGAATTCTTTACGTCCTTACGTTATCTTGCGGCACAAATGATGTTGTTAATGGTGAATAGTGAAAGTCCTGATCGTCAATTATGGTTGGAGAGTCACTTTTTAGCCATGACGAGTGATATATATCGTGAAATTGATGCGGTTAAGACTATCCCTATACATACAAAGCCTGCTGATATGACTGTAGCTACCTTTGATAAAATGATTGCCTATATTGATGAAAACTATAAGCAGAAGATAGAGTTAGAAGATATTGCTAAAATAGGCGGTTATAATGTGAACTATACATCTCAATTTTTTAAACGCCAATTAGGGGTTTCCTTTTTAGAGTATTTGTTACGGTTGAGATTACGAGAGGCTACAGTTCGTTTAGCTAACTCTGAAGATGGAGTAGCACATATTGCGAGTAGTTGTGGCTTTGCAGATATTAAAGCCTTTAATGTGGCCTTCAAGAAACATTTCCATACAACACCATCTGAATATAGAAAGCAAGCAAAAGAGATGGGGCGTAAGACAAAATTACATGATTGGAAGGAAATTATTTCTACTCAGGAAGAAGATATTATAGACATTTTACAAACTTACTTACCCTATCAAGATGTCTCTATCGATAAGAATAGATTAGATGAGGCTAATCAAAAGTTACAGGATGTTAGAGACCAACTTGAGATGGTTGTAAAAAGATTACAATCATAATTTTCATTCTTATAATAACTTGTAATTAGCTATAATTTCATGATTTTGAAAATTAAATTAGGTGGATATACAATTATTAGGTATAGGTGATTTTGTATATTTGTTAATCCTATTAAAATATATGGTGAAAGAGCACTACGTTCTGATGGTAGTGCTCTTTTTTTTATAATCATATAGGTGAAATTGTATATTTTTAATGGGTTAAAAGAAAATAATTAAGGAAATTTTGTATGTGTTTGACAGACTTTCACCAATAAAAATCAACTTGTAAATTGGATAGTTATATACTGAAAAAAGAGTAGAATAGAATCATCGAAAGGAGCTAAGGTTCCGAAACAGAAATAATCACGTCTTAAATATTGAAGTCTTTTTGGAGGTTTGCGATGAGTACGAAGGAACAACAAGTACAAGAAATGACAAATAAGATAGCTAATTTCATTTCTTATATGGCAAAGGTATTGCCTGATGATGTACAAGAAAAAATTCATGAATTGGCACAGGATGAAAAAAATCCTATGGCCAAATCTATTTATGAAACAATGCAACATAATATGGATTTAGCAGCTCAGCTTAATCGTCCTTCTTGTCAAGATACTGGTGTATTACAATTTTGGGTAAAGGTTGGATCTAATTATCCCTTACTAGGAGAATTAGAAGATATTCTAAGAGAAGCAACTTATAAGGCTACACAAGAGGCTCCATTACGATTGAACTGTGTAGAAACTTTTGATGAGTTTAATACTGGTAAAAATATTGGCCTCACTGCACCTTATATTCACTGGGATATCATTCCTGGTTGCGATGATGTAGAAATCTTCCCTTATATGGCTGGTGGCGGGTGTTCCTTGCCAGGGTCAGGTAAAACATTGATGCCAGGCGAAGGCTATGAAGGTGTTGCTAAGTTTGTTCTTGATTTGATGACAAGTTATGGATTGAATGCGTGTCCTCCACTATTGGTAGGTGTAGGGATTGCTACAACTATTGATACCGCTGCTGGATTATCTAAAAAAGCATTAATGCGCCCTGTATCTTCAAAAGCACCTAATGAAAAAGCGGCTTATATGGAACAATTGTTAGAAGATGGAATTAATAAGATTGGTATTGGACCTCAAGGTATGGGTGGGGATAAAACTGTTTTAGGTGTGAATATTGAACATGGTACACGTCATCCATCTGTTATTTCTTGTGCTGTTAGTGTAGGTTGTTGGAATCATCGTCGCGGCGATCTCGTATTTGACAAGGATGGTAATTGCACAGTTAAATCTCATAAAGGAGTGACATTATAATGGCTAAGAAAATATTAACTACACCTATTCAACAATCTGATTTAGCAGGCATTAAGCCAGGCGATATGATTTATTTGACTGGGCATATTACAACCTGTCGTGATATGGGGCATCGTCGTGTGGTAGAAGAAGGTAAAACGTTACCGGTTGATGTTAAAGATGGGGCTATACTTCATGCAGGTCCAATTATTCGTACTATAAGCGATAATGAATTTGAAGTTGTATCTGTAGGACCTACTACATCTATGAGGATGGAAAAATACGAATATGAATTTGTTAAAAAGACAGGTGTACGTCTCATTGTAGGTAAAGGTGGCATGGGTCCTGAAACAGCACGTGCCTGCAAAGATTTTGGTGCACTACACTGTGTGTTCCCTGCAGGTAATGCGGTTCTTGCTGCTACAGAAGTCGAAAAAGTAGAATCTGCTAATTGGCGTGAATTAGGTATGTGTGAGACTTTGTGGACTTTTAAGGTTAAAGAATTTGGTCCGCTTATCGTATCCATTGATGCAGACGGTAATAACTACTTTGAAGAAAAGAAAATAGAATATAATAAGAAAAAAGATGAAATATTAGACGAAATATATAAACACGTAGGTTTCATCAAATAATAAGATAAGAATAGCGATTTCTTTATATTATGAATAACTTCATAACTTCATAACTTGTAAATATATCTATATGAGAAATAATTATTAATAATATTGTTTTGTGATTTACAGCGTATCTTCATATAGATATACTATAAGAGTATGACTACCATGAAAGGAATTCTCATGGATTATAGTATTGCTATTACACTGGGATTTCTTGTATTTGCAATCGTAATGTTTGCATTGGAGAAAATTCCATTGTCTATTACGGCTATGATTGTGGCCGTTGGATTACATCTTTCTGGTGTATTAACTGCAGCGGAAGCTTTTAAAGGTTTCGTTGACTCTAATGTTATTTTGTTTATTGCTATGTTTATTATCGGCGCTGCTTTCTTTGAAACAGGTGTAGCTGTTGATGTTGGTAACGTTGTTAATAAATTTGCTAAAAATGAAACTATCCTTATTATTGCTATTATGATGCTTACAGGTATTATGTCTGGCTTCTTATCTAATACAGGTACTGCAGCGGTTATGATTCCTGTTGTTATTGGTATTTGCAAAAAGGGTGGTTTTAACCAAACTAAATTCTTAATGCCAATCGTATTTGCCGCTGCTATGGGGGGGAATATTTCTATGATTGGCTCTCCTGGTAATATGATTGCAAATTCTAATTTGCAAGAAGCCGGCCTTGGATCCTTTAGTTTCTTTGCTTATGGTGAAGTAGGTTTACCTATGCTTATCGTAGGTACTTTATTCTATGCATTCATTGGTAAAAGATTCTTACCTGAGGTTCCAACGCGTGAACCTGATCCAAACTATCAAAAAAATGCTGATTTTAGTCATGTTCCAGTTTGGAAAAAATGGGTAGCTGGTTTGGTATTGGTGTTGACTATCGCTGCTATGATTTTTGAAAAACAAATTGGCGTATCCTTAGCGGTTAGTGCTTGGGTAGGTGCACTTGTTATCGTAGCGACAGGAGTTATTACCGAAAACGAAGCAGTTAAGTCTATTGATATGAAGACAATTCTACTATTTGTAGGTTCCTTAGCTCTTGGTACAGCAATGGTAAAATCTGGGGCAGGTGCATATATTGCAAATCTTATTGTTGATGCTTTGGGGGATACACCTAATCCATTGGCATTATTAGCGGTACTTTTCTTCCTATCTGTATTTATGACAAACTTTATGTCCAATACAGCAGATGTTGCATTGCTAGCTCCAATCGGATTGTCTTTAGCATCTCAATTAGGTTTTGATCCTAAGGCGATTCTTGTTGCAATCGTAATTTCTAGCTCTCTTGCGTATGGTACACCTATAGGGATGCCTGCGAATACTATGGTATATAATGTAGCTGGTTATAGTTTTAAGGACTATGTGAAAGCCGGCGTACCGTTGATTGTAGTATCTGCAATTGTATCTTTAGTATTGTTACCGATTTTGTTCCCGTTTAACCCATAATTATATTAAGGTTAGTCATACAAGGGGCTGTAACAGGATGTGGTTGTACCACATTCTAGTTGCAGTCCCTTTATAATATAAAAAATACCAAGAAAATTAAGTTTGTAACATCCTAGGTTTTCTTGGTATTTTTTGTTTTTAGACGCACCTAGGGTTGTTTTGTTACAGCCCCTTATTTCTTATTTGGAGAAAATATTTTGGTAATAAGTTAATATAATATAGAGATAGGCAAGAATTGATTAGACATATGGTCTACTTTCATATATAATAGATTACTGTAGTTGCACAAATATACACCTACAGTAGACAGTTAATATTAAATATTGAATATTAGAGAGTAAGGTTATAGTTGTTATATAGTTTATAGATGGCCTTAGTGCCGAGGAGGCTTTATGTTAAGCGATATTGAGATTGCCCAACAGAATAGAATGGAAAAGATTCAGGTTATTGCCAATAAATGTGCTTTAACACCTGATGACATTGAACAATATGGTCATTATAAAGCTAAAATTTCTTTTGATGCTATTCGTCGTTTAGAATCTAAGCCAGATGGTAAGTTAGTGCTAGTCACAGCGATTACGCCAACACCAGCCGGGGAAGGTAAGTCTACAACGAGCATTGGTCTCGTACAGGGGCTACAAAAAATCGGTAAAAATGCAATTGCTACATTACGTGAGCCATCCTTAGGACCTGTTTTTGGGATTAAAGGTGGTGCAGCAGGTGGTGGTTATGCTCAAGTTGTACCTATGGATGACATCAATCTTCACTTTACAGGTGATATGCATGCTATTACAGCGGCTAACAATTTATTATCCGCTATGATCGATAACCATATCCATCAAGGAAATGAATTGCAAATCGATTTGCGTCAACTATCTTGGACACGTGTTTTAGATATGAATGATCGTGCTCTTCGCAATGTGACAGTTGCACTTGGTGGCAAAGTATGTGGATTCCCTCGGGAAGATCATTTTATGATTACCGTTGCTTCTGAAATCATGGCTATTCTTTGCTTAGCTAAGGATTTAGAAGATTTGAAAGAACGTTTTGGTCGCATCGTTATCGGTTGTAACTTAGCAGGTGATCCTGTTTATGTTCATCAACTTGGTTGCCAAGGGGCAATGGCGCTTCTCATGAAAGATGCTATCAAGCCAAATCTCGTACAAACATTGGAACATACACCAGCTATTGTTCACGGTGGTCCCTTTGCAAATATCGCTCATGGTTGTAACTCCATTGTAGCTACAAAACTAGGACTTAAGCTTGGTGATATCGTAGTTACGGAAGCGGGCTTTGGCGCTGACTTGGGTGCTGAAAAGTTCCTTGATATTAAATGCCGATACGGCGATATTTTCCCTGATGCAATCGTTATCGTAGCTACATTACGAGCTCTTAAAATGCATGGTGGTGTACCAAAACAAGAGTTGAATACAGAAAATGTTGAAGCCGTAACTAAAGGTTTCAGCAACTTACAAAAAGCAATTGAAAACATGCGTTATTTCAATGTGCCTGTATTAGTGGCAATCAATAAATTTGCTAGCGATACAGATGCAGAAATTGCTGAGTTGACTCGCCTATGTGATGAGTTTGGCGTGCCTGTAGAGCTTAATGAATGTTGGGAAAAGGGCGGCGAAGGCGGCACTGATATGGCAAAAAAAGTCGTAGAGTTACTTGAAGGTCCTAAGCCAACACCTAAATTCGTATATGATTTGGAAGATAGTTTAGAGGATAAAGTTAATAAAATCGTTAAAACTATTTATGGTGGCGATGGAGTTATCTTTACGGACAAAGCTAAAAAGCAAATTAAACAATTAGCAGATTGGGGTCTTGATCGTTTGCCTGTATGTATGGCGAAAACGCAATATTCCTTATCTGATAATCCAACATTATTAGGGGCTCCAACAGGATTCACTATTACTGTATCCGATATTCGTGTTGCCAATGGGGCAGGCTTTATTGTATGTCGTACAGGTGATGTAATGGTAATGCCAGGCCTTCCTAAACGTCCTGCTGCTCTTAATATGGATATTGAAGCAGACGGCACAATTAAAGGCTTATTTTAATAGATATTGTTTATAGTAGAACGTTTCTTAACTGGAGATTTATAATGTCTGCTATAATTAGTTATATTTTTATTGTGTTTAATATTTGTAGATTTTTATAGTAATTACAAAGCGATAACAAGACATATCTTGTTATCGCTTTTACATGAGGCCTTGTTATGAAATTAGTGGAACAACGAGTGATAGATTTTGTGGCTGCTACTGCATCTAAAGAGCCAACGCCAGGTGGTGGTGCTATTGCGGCATTGACTGCCGCGACGGGAGCGGCTTTAGCAGAAATGGTGGCAAACCTTACATTTGGTAAAAAAGGCTATGAAGCGGTTCAGACTGAAATGGAAGTGCTTCAAGCTAAAGCAGAAGAGATTCGCAATCGTATGCTCGAATTATCTCAAGCTGATGCAGATGTATTTAATATCTTTATGAACGCCTTAGGATTGCCAAAGAATACAGATGAAGAAAAGGCTGCGCGTACAGCTGCTATTCAACAAGCTTACAAAGATGCGGCTATGGTACCTTTTGAAATTGGAGAATTAGCGAATCAAATATTTGATTTAGCAGAACTAGCCTCTCGTAAGGGTAATCAAAATCTTATTACAGATGGTATTATTGCTGCTATTAATGCTCGTGCTGCGGTGAAATCGGCCTTTTTGAATGTGCGTATTAATTTATCTGGCATTAAAGATGAAAGTTTTGTAGCAGAACTAATATCTAAGATGTATGCCATTGAAAAAGATCTTGATGATAAAGAGTCGGCTATCATAGGGTTATATAAATGATAAAACATTATAATATAAATCGAATAATATAACCGATCGAATTATAAAAGTTCGGGAAATAATAAAAAGAGATCCTGTTAGTATATATAAGTATAATAGGTTCTCTTTTTTCTATTGTTAAAATCCGAACGATAGTGTAAAATAAATGGGTAATATTTCGAGGTTTTATGTAGGAGACATTATGACAGAGCAGAACCCAATAAATACAGTCGATAGTATGTTGCCCATACCACAGCTCTTTGCCTTTGGTTTACAGCATGTACTTGCCATGTATGCTGGAGCTGTTGCGGTACCGATTATTGTGGCACAGGCGATGAATTTACCGGTAGAGGATTTGATTCGCCTTATTACAGCCGACTTGTTTACCTGTGGCATTGCGACCTTAATCCAAACATTAGGCTTTGGTAATATAGGTGGGCGTATCCCTATGATTCAAGGTGTTACCTTTGCATCTGTCGGACCTATGACTATGATTGGGGCACAGCATGGTATGACTGCCATTTACGGTGCCATTATTGTAGCAGGTCTATTTACTTTTATAGTAGCTCCATTCTTTAGCCGTTTAATTCGACTGTTCCCACCGGTTGTAACGGGAACCATAATTACTCTTATTGGGATTAATTTGATGCCAGTTGCCATTAATTGGATGGGAGGCGGCGTAGGAAATCCAGAATTTGGAAGCTATACAAACATAGGACTTGGATTTCTTACGTTTTTAATTGTTGTCTTTGTATACAAGTTTGCTAAAGGTTTCTTAAGTAATCTTTCTGTATTAATAGGTTTGATCGCAGGCACAGCAATTGCCTTTGCAATGGGGGTTGCTAATTTTGATGAAGTTGGTCGTTCTCAATGGGTTGCTTTTATTGAACCATTCTATTTTGGTTTGCCAACCTTTGACTGGGCTTCTGTACTATCTATGATTATCGTCATGCTCGTTGTTATGGTAGAGACGACAGGTGATAGTATTGCTATTGGTGAAATTGTGGATAAGCCAATAGGTCGAAAAGAATTGGCTTCTGTTATTCGTGCCGATGGTATTTCTACTTTAATAGGGGGAATCCTCAATAGCTTTCCATATACAGCCTTTGCTCAAAATGTAGGACTTATTGCGGTTACAGGTGTTAAAAGTCGCTTTGTAGTAGCTGCATCTGGAGTAATCTTAATTTTGTTAGGTTTATTTCCTAAACTAGCTGCTATAGTTGCTAGTATTCCAAATGCAGTACTCGGTGGTGCTGGCATTGCTATGTTTGGCATGATTGTTGCCAGTGGTATTCGCTCTCTTGGTAAGGTTAGCTTTGATGGTAATCATAACTTGATGCTTGTTGCTATTAGCATTGGAGTGGCTATGATTCCTATTGCGGCACCCAACTTTTATGCTAATTTCCCTGATTGGGCACAAATTATTTTAAAATCTGGTATTACCTTTGGTAGTATTACGGCAATCTTGCTTAACTTATTACTCAATGGTGTTAATCATGGCGATGAAATTCAAGAAATGGGTCGTCGCTAAATAATACATACGAGAACTCTATTCCTATAGAATAGAGTTCTTTTTAGTGATTAAATTCACAGGGAAAATGTATGAATACTATGCTATAATATATAGATAATTGTAGAACTATTTTGTGATACTTTCATAAAATAGGAATACAGTCTGGATTTATAATTAAGTGTTTATAAAAAGTTATGTATATGGAATGTTCCCATAAGAAGGGAAGGGACACGTGGCAGACGGAAAGATTATTGCTATCTCCATAAGTGAGAAAAAAGGGCAAAAAAAACATAATATTGAATCCGCCAATCTCATTGTTGATCATGGGATGGAGGGGGATGCTCATGCAGGAAATTGGCATCGCCAAATCAGCTTGCTTGGTATTGCGAGTATTGATCACATGAGGGCACAAGGTGCAGATGTCAAACCTGGTGATTTCGCTGAAAACATTACAGTAGAAGGCATGGTTCTTTATGAATTAGCTGTAGGGACTCACTTACAAGTAGGTGATGATGTGATTCTTGAAATTACTCAAATTGGCAAGGAATGTCATCAAGGTTGTGAAATTATGAAACAAGTTGGTTCCTGCATTATGCCTACACAAGGTATCTTTGGTAAAGTTCTTAAAACTGGTACGATTCATGTAGGTGATGAAGTATCTATTATTAAATAATTTCGTATTAGTAAATGAGGTGTGTTATGAAAGACGCATGGGGTCGTACAATTGAATATGTACGTCTGTCGTTGACAGATGCGTGTAATTTTTGTTGTCCCTACTGCCGACCTGCAGAAATTACTCCTCAAAGTCAAACACAACTATTGTCTGTTGATGAGTGGATAAAAATATTAGGAGCTTTCCATCATATTGGTGTGAAAGCAGTACGCCTTACAGGTGGTGAGCCATTACTCTATCCTCATATTGAAGAGCTACTAAGTCGTATCAAAGAATCAGATTGGTTTGAAGATATCTCTATGACTACCAATGGCAGTCTATTAGCCTCTCGAGCGCAACGGTTAAAAAAACTTGGCTTGAATCGTGTAAATATCAGTTTGGACTCTCTTGAAAGTGAAGCCTTTGCTACCTGTGTAGGTAAAGATGGTCAACTTGGGGCTGTGCTAGATGGCATACGTAGTGCTATTAATGCTAACTTTAAATCCGTTAAGATTAATACCGTTTTATCTCGTTATTGGTCTGATGATGAAGTTAAGGCTTTGTTGCAGTATGTAGAGAAATGGCCTGTTATATGGCGGTTCATTGAATACATGCCATTTCAAGGTGACGCATTCCATGGCCCTACCTTTGATGAATGGAAGGAACAATTAGAACGTGTTAGTGGCGGATCTCTCATAGAGGTTCATTCTGTTTATGGCTTTGGTCCAGCTACATATTTGGCACTACCTAGTGGTAAGGCGGTAGGCTTTATTTTTTCTATGTCTCATAGTTATTGTGATACATGCAATCGTGTGCGCCTTACATCTGATGGTCAAATGCGATTGTGCTTGTTGCGAGATGATGAGGCTGATCTTGTATCGCTCGTGCGCAATGGTGCCTCAGAAGAGGCTTTAGCCAAGCATATCGAACGTGCTTTGCAACGAAAACAAGAACGACATGATGGTATAGGCATGGAGCAACCAGAACGACCAATGTGGCGAATCGGAGGGTAGTATGGGATTTTTTGATTTTTTAAAACCAAGATCAAAGGAAAATATTGAATCATGCTGGCCTGGAGGCAAGATGCTTCAAGTCCATATAGAATACGATACACAAGAGTCTGTTTTTACCTATTTTGGTCGTTATGGGTTACAGTTTAGCGTTCCTAAGTCTAATTTAACGAATATTATTGTTAAAGAAGTAAGCCGCACTCATAGTGTGCTTCAACTATATAGTGGTGAAAACTGCGTAGGGACTAGTGATTTACTCCCTACTGAGGCCTGTAATATTATGAAGGATTGGGTATTACAATATTAATAATATGAATGTTGATATTTTATAGGAGTGTAATAAATTTTCTTTACATTCCTATAAAATAAGCATATAATTATTCATGTCATGGACCACTAGCTCAGCTGGCAGAGCACCTGACTCTTAATCAGGGTGTCCAGGGTTCGAACCCCTGGTGGTCCACCAGAGTAAAGAACTCACATTTTGTGTGAGTTCTTTTTTTGTGTAAATATTTTTCTTTTAGCTTTTTGCATATCTTTTTAGCCTTTATATAGTTATTTACATGGTTAAAATACGTTGTGGTTTAATCCTATTTTTCTCAAACGAGTAGTCATTGATTCAATTAAGTTTATAAACTTTAACATTAATGGAATATAGTATTGATACAATATAATATATTTTATAGACAGTAAAATTATAATAGCTTATGATGGTTGTATAATAGTTTTTCTCATTAGGAGGTACCAAATGGCAGTAGATGTTTCTAGAACACAAGATGTGTATAAAGATGCTGGCCAAAGTGTCAACTTCACCACTTTGTTGTTAAACCGTAAAGATCATGAGGCAGAGCTTGAAGTGATTCAAGATATGGCAGATCGTATTCAAGCCATTAAACGTTCTGTTAGTATTCGCGCTAATGGGGAAGGTTTGGGCATTGCCTTTGGCTTTAGCCGTAAGGCATGGGATTATTTGTTCCCTAATGCACCGGTACCAAAAGAGTTAGAAGACTTCCAAGGCATAAAAGGTGATAAACAAGATGTACCAGCTGTAGCAGCTGACTTATTTTTGCATGTCCGCTCTAATGATGAATCTGTTACGTATACTGTAGTAGATCAAATTATGGAGTTCTTACGCCCTATTACATCTGTTGTAGATGAAACCCATGGCTTCCACTACGAACAAGGTCGTGCGATTATTGATTTCGTTGATGGTACGGAAAACCCTGTTGGCCAAGAGGCTGTAGAGTGGGGCGTTATTGGTGATGAAGATCCTGAATTCACTAACGGCTCTTATGCATTTGCTCAAAAATATGAACATGATCTTGATGCATGGCGTGCACTTCCTACAGAAATGCAAGAAAAATTCATTGGTCGTCGTAAATTTAGCGATATTGAATTAGAGGATGATGAAAAAGATCCGGCAGCTCACAATGTAGTGGCTCAAGATAATCGTGATGATGAAGAACATAAGATCGTTCGTATGAATGTTCCATTTGCTCAACCTGGTCAAGGTGTCCGAGGTACATACTTTATAGGTTATGCTCGTTACTGGGATGTGACTAAAACTATGCTTACCAATATGTTTACACAAAATGATAAATTGCTTGATTATTCCAAGCCTATTACGGGCATGCTATTTTTTATTCCGTCTCTTGATATATTGGATGCTATTGCAGAAGGTGAATTATAAGGGATTTCTGATTGTTAGTGGAGACTAAACATTTATCTAATTAGTTAGTAATGTTTAGTTTTATCTATCAGATTAAAATTTATTATATAATTCTATAGAAAGCGCCCCAAGTGGGCGCTTTTATGCTATAATAAATCTATTAAACTCGTAAAAATCCATTGTAGTTATGAATGAGGTATTCCATGAATTATACTAGCACCCGAGGTACCGTTGCGGTAAATGAAACATATGCATTGTTGCACGGCTTAGCAGAGGATGGTGGTCTATATGTACCATCTTTATTTCCTACAAACTGCTTAACTTACAATGATGTGAAAGATAAAAATTACCAAGAAGTAGCAGCCGTTGTTTTAGCAAAGTTGTTTCCATGCTTTTCCGAAGCTCATTTAAATGAAATGATTAATTCTGCTTACTGCGATGCTAATTTCAGCACCCGCGATATTGCACCATTACACTCTTTATTGGAAAAGGTTTCCGTATTGGAACTATTCCATGGCCGCACACAAGCTTTCAAAGATATGGCATTATCCTTATTTCCATACCTTTTAGTAGCTGCTAAGGAGGCTGAGGGCGAGAAAAAAGAAGTACTTATCTTAACTGCTACCTCTGGTGATACTGGTAAGGCGGCTCTTGAGGGCTTCAAGGATGTACCGGGAACTCATATTCAAGTATTCTACCCGACTGATGGCGTTAGTCCTATGCAAGCGGAACAAATGCAAAAACAAGAAGGGGAGAATGTTAATGTTACGGCTATTCATGGCAATTTTGACGATGCTCAACAATTCTTGAAACGCCTCTTTGTTGATAAAGCGACTGCTGAAGAGGTTGCTGAAAAAGGGGTTATGTTCTCCAGTGCGAACTCTATCAATATTGGTCGCTTAGCTCCACAAGTAGTTTACTATGTAAATGCCTATGCTGAACTGGTTGCACAAGGTGCAATCCATGAAGACGAAGCTTTCAACGTTGTAGTTCCAACAGGTAACTTCGGTAATATCTTGGCTGCTTACTATGCTAAAAAAATGGGGATTCCTATCGGCAAATTGATTTGTGCATCTAATCAAAATAACGTACTTACTGACTTCTTTGAAAACGGTACCTACGATATGAACCGCCCATTCTATACGACGATTTCTCCATCTATGGATATTCTTGAATCCTCTAACTTTGAACGATTCTTATATTATATTTCTGGTGAAGATAGCGAACGTACAGTAGGATGGATGAAAGATCTTAAAACAACAGGCAAATTAACTGTTAATGAAGAAGAGTTCAAACGTGTTAAGACTGATTTTGCTGGTGCCTACGTTGATGATGAAGAAACAAAAGCAATCATTGAACAAGTATATAATTCTTACGGTTATGTAATGGATCCTCATACGGCAGTTGCTATGGGGGCGTATATGAAGGAGTTGGAGAAGCATCCTGAAGATGGCGCTCGTCATACAGTGATTGCATCTACAGCACATCCATTTAAATTTCCTACACCAATCTGTGAGGCATTGGATATCAAGGTGGGCGAGACTCCTTATGAAAGCTTAGATAATATCTCTGCTGTAACGGGTGTTGCCTTCCCTAAACAATTGGAAGCCTTACAATCCAAACCATTGCGCTTTACAAAAGCAATCGACAAAGAGAATATGAAACAAGAAATCTTAGATTTTGTAGATACATTCTCTAAATAATACAATGCCGCCTTTCCTTAGAAGGGCGGCATATCTATATGTTTTTTATTGAGTAATCATTTTTTATTGATTAACCAATTAAATTCATTTTCTCATTAAATTAACATTCATCATATGATATGGAATTTTGTTAGTATGTATTGATGTATTCATTATTTATAGAAATATGGGTTTATAATTATATAGAGAAATATAATTATAGGAGGGGCTATGGCTAAAAAGGGCCTTATATATGCATTGTTATCCGCACTTTTATTTAGTACGATGAATGTATTTGTAAAACTGTTAGGGACAAATATTCCACCTGGGGAGATCGCTTTTGCCCGTGGGTTCTTTGGGACTGTTGCGGTGCTCATTATTATGTATGTGAAGGGCATCCGTTTTTCAAAAGAGGATCGGGGGCTCCTCGTCATGCGTGGCTTATACGGCGGTTTTGGTATGGTATGTAATTTCATAGCATTGGTACACATAAAATTATCTGATGCAACAATTCTATTTCAGACGACAGGAATATTTGTTTTTATCTTTAGTGCTCTGTTTCTGAAGGAATCGATACCTAAAGGGGCTGGCAAATGGCTTGGAGTCATTTTGATTGCTGTCTTAGTAATGGTAAATCCTTTTAGTTATGAATCATTTTCTTGGTATGCATTGGTAGCAATTTTAGGTGCTGCTTTAGCTGCGGCGGCCTATACGACGATACGAACTATTAGTAAACGCGGAAAACATAGTAATTTTGAAATCATGGCCTATTTCATGATTACTGGCATGATTGCGGGCCTCGTCACTACTGATAAGCTCGTTATGCCTCAAGGTACAGATTGGCTCATTATCTTCGCTATCGGTGGTATTAGTGTAGTGGCTCAGTTTTTCTTGACTGGCGCCTTTGTTACGACCAATGCTGTAGTGGCTCAATTCTTGCAATACGTTGGCGTATTTATTAGTTCCTTCTATGGGTTCTTGATCTTTGGTGAAAGCTTATCCATAGCAACAGTAGGAGCTGGTATTGCTATGTTTATATCCTCTGTCATGTTGGCGCGTCTTAAAGAACAGAGTGGTCCATTAAGAGAGGGCAAGGTTATAGAGGATAAAATTAAATAAATGTCGAATATATACAGTATCAGACTGTATATGACAGTGGGGGTGCTGATTACATTCGTGATTGGCACCTTTTTACATAAAAGATAAAATACAGGGGTATTAGTTAGTGATTTATTGTAATGAAATATACTAGAGCTTTTTCATTTTGAAAGTAGCTACAGACGGAGGAGCTATGTATATAAAATGGATGCATATTGAAAACTATAGGAACTTAGCCGATGTAACGCTAAGCTTTCACAATGATATTAATTACTTTGTCGGTGAAAATGCGGTAGGTAAGTCTAATTTTCTAGATCTCTTAGAAATTATCATGGATTGCCATGGGTTCATTGAAAGTGATTTCACGGATGTAAACAAGCCTATCCGCATTGATTTTGAAATATCTTTAGGTGAGTTAAATTATAAAAGCATGTATACTGCTGATGAGGGACCTACCTACCGTTTACGACTTGAACAAGTTGTACAAGAAGTATATCCACGATTATACAGAGTCACTGATGCAGAGATTGAGCCTATGCCGTTGTCTATGATTCGCCATGCTTTATATGTGTGTCATCGCGACACCTCAGAGCAGGAACTGTTTTCTATACCGTCCTCTATATATGTAGAATTAGGACAGCTATTACAAGCTTATGTGTCTCGATTAGAAATGCCTACTGATGATTTTCAGCGTGAAATTGTTAGTTTACGTAAGGATTTAGATCCTTACTGTATGCTCAATATTCAACATCTTGTAGAGGTATTGTCTACATCCTCCGCTATGGAACGTAAGTATTCTGCTGATAATGTACGATTGATTATGGCTGTGGCTCTCAAGATTTTGGCTCAAATTTATATGAAAGTGAGTAGTGCAACTACAAATTTAGAATCTTTACTTGTATATGATGCAAAGGGATACAAGTTTTTACCAATCTTTATAAGTGTGGATGAGCCTGAGCTACATTTAAGTCCGTATTTGCAACGGGCTGTGCTCAATTATTACCGTCAAATTGCAACTAATGAAAATGAAGAGTTTTTAGCATTGCTGCGAGATATTTTTAAAATAGATGGATTATTAGGACAGCTCTTTGTGGTTACTCACAGTACGGATGCACTAGTTGACGATTATCGTCATATTATTCGGCTTTATCGGGATGAAAATAATATGGTCTGTGCAGCGTGTGGAGTTACTTTCAATTTCCCTAAAGAGGTAGAGAAACACTTGATTATGCATTTTCCTGAGGCAAAAGAGGCTCTATACGCTCGGTGTATTATCATCGTAGAAGGGGAGACTGAGTACGGTAGCTTTACAGGCTTTGGTAAAAAATTAGGCGTGGACTTTGACTATTTTGGAATCTGTCTTATCAATGCTCGGGGCGAGTCCTCTATCAGTAAATTGCAAAAATTGTTTAATAGATTCTCTATTCCTACAGTAGCGCTCTATGATCGCGATGTAGAGGGAAAATATGCAAAAGCACATAGCAATATATTTTACACACAGGAAATTTGTTTTGAAATGGATTTTGTATCATATTTGCTTGCGATGCACAAGCGTTCCATAATGGATGCCATCATCAAGGACATTATTGATGACGCTCGTCCGATGGTAACAAAGGATATGGCGCGGCGTGGTTATGCTAAATTAGGTATTACTAAAAGCCAAATTGTACAACGATGTTTACCAAATATTTCGGATCGTAAGTTGGATGATTTACATATCTATTACTTCTCTTGGTTCTTTGCTAATAAAGGAGTAATTGTAGGGCGACGTATTAGTCAATTTTTAGATGCTTCCATGATACCACCTGCATTTATTGCAGTAATAGAGCGTGCTAAACTTCTTTCGCTAGGCTTAGGTTAATGGAGTAATACATTACTACTTCTAATTAATAGAGTCTGACCAAAGTTTGGTTAGACTCTATTTTTTCGAAGGTAATATAGCATTTTAGAGTGTAGGCATAGGAAATATGGTGTAAAAAATACGCATAATAAGTGATTTATTACAATAATAGATAGAATTATGAAAAACTATATTAACTAAATTTTAAAAACTACATCGAAATTTCTTGACATCTTTTTATCTTTATTTTATGATTAGTACTGTTATTAATGCATTCTCAATTAAACGTATCTAGGAGTATGAAAATGAAAGACTTTTTAAATGACTTTAAAGCATTTGCTTTCAAAGGCAATATGATGGACCTAGCTATTGGTATGATTATTGGTGCTGCTTTCACAGCATTGGTTAATTCTGTTGTAAACAACCTATTCATGCCTGTTCTCAGTGTATTCACAGGTGGTATTGATTTTAGTAATTTGTACTTGCCATTGAGCACAGGTTCTAAAGATGCATTCATGTCTGGTGCTGATATTGCTACAGCTCGTGCAGCTGGATCTGTATTGCCATATGGTACATTTATTACTGATTTGATTCAATTCTTGATTTTGGCATTTGTTGTATTCTTGATGGTTCGTGGTTTGGCTAAAATGATGAAATCTGCGAAAGAAGAGGAAGTTGCAGAAGCACCTGCAACGAAAGAATGTCAATTCTGTAAATCTGAAATCAATATCAATGCAGTTAAATGCCCTAACTGTACTGCAGATTTGAACTAGTTCAAATTTAAATTATACATAAAAGGAGTGAGGTTTTGACCTTACTCCTTTTTGTTGTATTACGTTAGCTTTCTAGTATAAAATATAATTATAATATATAGAATTTTTTAGGGAGGGATATACATGGAAAAGAAACCTCTAGTAGTAGTAAATGGACTGGTTCGCAAAGATGCGATTGCATATTTAAAAGAGCATGTAGATGTGCGCCAATGGACTGAAAAAACAGTGATGCCTCGTGAGGTACTGAAGGAATGGCTCATTGATGCGGATGGTTTGTGGTGTGTACGACCTTTAGATGTAGATGGTGATCTTGTAAAGAATGCGCCAAATTTAAAGGTTATAGCACAAGCGGCCGTAGGTTATGATAATGTAAATATTGATGAACTAACAGCGGCAGGTATTCCTTATGGCAATACGCCAGGTGTTCTCAATGAAACGGTAGCAGAACTTGCATTTACGTTGATTGCCACGGCTAGTCGTCGTATTATAGAAAATGCTAACTTTGTAAAAGACGGTCGTTGGGCTCAAAGACCTTCTAATATTAAAGGTTTTGATTTAAGTCGTCGCACTCTTGGTATCATTGGCATGGGGGCTATCGGCGTATCCATTTCTCGACGTGCCCGTGCGTTTGGTATGACTGTTGTGTATCATAATCGTAATCAACGTTTGGATGATAAGATTCATAAGACTACTTATATGGAGTTAGATGATTTATTAGCCATTAGTGATGTAGTATGCGTTATGGCTCCATTGACAGATGAAACATATCATATGTGTGATGAAGCGTTTTTCAAGAAGATGAAGAATACAGCTTTATTTGTTAATGTTGGTCGTGGACCTATCGTAGATACTGATGCACTTATCAATGCTCTTAAAACGGGTGAAATCGATTATGCTGCCCTCGATGTAACGGATCCAGAACCATTACCAGCGGATCATCCATTGTTAGATGTAGAAAACTGCCTTATTGTACCGCATATTGGCTCTTACACAGATAGAACTCGTTATGACATGTCTATTTTGACAGCGGATAATATTATTGCCGGCGTTCATAAGAAACCTTTAAAAACATGTGTAAATGAAGAAGTAAATTATAAGAAACCTCAAATGGATGTAGAGTCTGCGCTAGAAGAGCTTAAAAAGGCTGGCGTTGATTTAACTGATTTCGACTAAAAGTGGAAGACATTAAAAGATATGCGGTTTTATACAAAATATGGTAAAATAAAAGAATATTTTTCCTATGGAGGTAAGAACGTTGGAACATAAAGACATTGAAAAAGATGTAGCTCCTGAAGAAGTTGTATCTGTTAACTTTATTGAAGCTATTATCAACAAAGATAACGAAACTGGCAAATACGGTGGCCGTGTATTGACTCGCTTTCCACCAGAACCAAATGGTTACTTGCATATTGGACATGCTAAATCTATTTGCCTCAACTTTGGTATTGGTAAACAATACAATGGCTTAACAAATCTTCGCTTTGATGATACAAATCCTGTAAAAGAAGATGTCGAATATGTAAACTCCATCATGGAAGACGTTAAATGGCTTGGATTTGATTGGAATGAACAACCACGCTATGCATCTGATTATTTTGACCAAATGTATGAGTATGCTAAGAAATTAATCACCCTTGGCAAGGCTTATGTAGATGATCAAAGTGCAGATGAAATTAAACAAAATCGCGGCGATTTCTCTACTCCTGGTGTCAATAGTCCATACCGTGAGCGTAGTGTAGAAGAAAACTTGGCACTCTTCGAAGAAATGAAGGCTGGCAAGTATAAAGATGGGGAAAAGGTATTGCGTGCAAAAATCGATATGGCGCATCCTAATATCGTAATGCGTGATCCTGTTATTTATCGTATTGTAAATACAGAGCATCATAATACGGGTAATGAGTGGAAAATTTACCCTATGTATGATTTTGCCCATCCTATTGAAGATGCTATTGAACGCATTACGCATTCTATTTGTACATTGGAATTTGAAGTTCACCGGCCATTATATGATTGGGTGTTAGAGGAATGGGATGATACTGAAATTCCTCAACAAATTGAGTTTGCTCGCTTGAATGTAACTAAAATGGTTATGTCCAAACGTAAATTGCGTGCTCTTGTTGAGGCAGGCCTTGTAGCTGGTTGGGATGATCCCCGTATGCCGACAATTTCAGGTTTGCGCCGCCGTGGTTATACACCGGAATCTATTCGTGATTTCTGTGATCGCATTGGTGTAGCGAAGGCGGATAGCGTTGTTGATATTGCTTTGCTTGAGTTCTGTATCCGTGAAGATTTGAAACTCAAAGCTACACGCCCTATGGTAGTTATTGATCCTGTGAAAGTTGTTATTACGAACTATCCAGAAGGTCAAACTGAACTTTGCACAGTTGAAAACAATCCAGAAAATGAAGAGTTGGGTAACCGTGAAGTTGTATTCGGTCGTGAAATCTACATTGAACGCAATGACTTTATGGAAGAACCAGTTAAGAAATTTTTCCGCTTGGCACCAGGTAAAGAAGTACGCTTAAAAGGTGCATACTTCATTACATGTACTGATGTTATTAAAGATGAAAATGGCAATATTACAGAAATACACTGTACATATGATCCAGAAACTAAGAGTGGTAGCGGTTGCACTCGTAAGGTAAAAGGGACATTGCACTGGGTTGAAGCATCTACTGCAGTAGATATTGAATCTCGCTTATATGATTATTTACTTAAAGAAGATTCGGATGGTAAAGACTTCTTGGGCGATTTCAACCATGACTCCTTACAAGTATTCCATAGTAAAGGGGAAGCATGTCTTGCTAATACTGTACCAGGTGATCATTTCCAATTCTTGCGTCAAGGTTACTTTGTAACTGATAAAGACAGTACTTCAGACCATATTGTGATGAACCGTATTGTTGGTTTACGCGATAGTTGGGCTAAGGCACAAAAGAAATAATATAACGCTTATTTTATATTACTATAATGTTAAAGAACCGCTCCTTGGTGGGCGGTTCTTTAACACTGGGTTATTACTATAAATACTTTAATGACAATAGATATTTAGAATAGCCTAAGCCATTGTTTGGCTTTAATCTCTAGATGTTGTATTGCTAGCTTATTATATTAAAGCTTTGATGAGGAAAAACATGAAGAAATTAGTATTACTTGCTACGGCAGCGGCTGTGTTGGCATCTGTGCCAGCTACTGGTTCTGCAGCAAATATCAAGTCCATTTTAAATAGAAGTCAAACTGTAACATATCAAGGTGTTAAATTGCCTGAAGGTGTTACTATGTATCAAAACAATCCTAAAGCATTATTTGCAGGGGAAGGGAAACAAGACGTTAAATCTGTACTTCTTGAAGCAGGTGTATCTTCTGCAGATGTATATACATTAAATATTAAAACAGAAAACGAAATGCGATATGCTGTTTATGCTAATGTTGTATTAGGTAAACAATTATCTGGTCGTATGAGTGAAGCAAAACATATGAATACAGATTCTTCCTCAATTGGTGCATTGGCCGCTGCTATTAACAAGGGTGAGAGCCCTGCGCTTGGCACTTTTACGGTAATAAATCCATTAGTAAAACAAGGCAATGCCTATGAAGGTACATTGAAATATAAAAGTGTAGCTAATAATAATTCTTATAATGAGATATTACATATTAGTATTTCTGAAGATAAATATACAGGACCAAATGCTCATTTAATCGCTGTTGATGAAGCTAATGATAGTGTTGTATTCCCTAAAGTTAAAGGTTTATTACATACCAAATAATAAATAATTATTGAAAATATATATCAATTATTCTTGACAATTTTTCTCATCAAGAGTACTATGAGCCTATAGGAATTATTCTCATTAGAGGTAATTCTAACGATGTGCAACAGGCAGGTACTATTATGATGAATTCAATTGACCATATCATTGGATATCATTGTGCACCGGCAATTCGAGGTATTAAGCTATCGAACTTGGTTTCTATTCCACGGGACATGAATGAACAAATCCAATTTGTATTGATAGAGTATAATAAAGCGTTCAATGAAAAAGGATTGTTCTTCTTTGAATTATGTCGTTGTAAAGCGCGAAGACTATTATTGGTATTCCGTGAGAAGCAATTAAGAGACTATGTACGCCAACCTGCGGTGATGTTATTTTTGAAAGCCTACGGTTATCATGATCAAATGAGCATTATGGAGATGCTTGAACATCTTAGATATCGTATGGAAGTAAGCATTGAGTTTCCACATGAAATCGGCATTTTTTTAGGTTACCCATTAAAGGATGTGAAATGTTTTATTTCTTATCGTGGTGGAGGATACCGAATGTGCGGAGAGTGGAAGGTTTACCATGATGTGGTAAATGCGCAACGCTCTTTCTTGTGTTACAAAGCATGTCGTGAATTTTGTCAAACTCAATTGATGTTGGGAAAAACATTTAGTTCATTGGTCGCAAGAACGGCCTAGGAGGTACAAGATGATTGGTGTAATTTTTTGGTCCGGTACAGGCAATACAGAACGCATGGCTTATGAAGTAGCTGAAGGTATTAAAGCTGCAGGTCAAGAAGTTGAAGTAAAATCCGTTTCTGAAGTATCTGTTGATGAAGCAGCAGCTTATGAAAAATTAGCTCTTGGCTGTGCTGATATGGGTGCAGAACAATTAGAAGAAGGCGAATTTGAACCATTCTACACTGAACTAGAAGGCAAGTTGAGTGGTAAAAAAATAGCGATCTTTGGCTCCTATGGTTGGGGTGGCACTTGGTTGGAAGACTGGGGCACTCGAATTAAAGATGCTGGTGGCGAATTAGTGGCTGATGGCGTAGCAATCTTGGGCGAACCTGATGATGATGGTAATGCACAATGCCAAGAATTAGGTAAAACATTAGCAAATGCTTAATTTGATTTCAACTACTAAATAAATACTAATAGTTAATAATAAAAAGGCTGTAATGACGATAAGTCGTTATTACAGCCTTTTTTGTATGTATTTATGATTGATAGGATGAAGCATAGGTCATTAAAAATTTTAATATCATTAAGTAAATGTGATGAAAATCATAATATTTATTTATCTTTATCTCTATTCGTGTATATAAGCGTATAATTATAAATAACTTTAATGCATAATTATATTGCATTTTTGTACACATAGTCCTATAATTTAGTTAAAGAACCTAACAAAAATTTAGGTTAATACAAAAATAGTTAGGGTTAATTTTATATTAGCTATTAATCGGGCTGGCGTAATTTAAATTGGAAAGGTTAATTAATGACATTGGAAGAGGGGTTATTTCAATGAGTACATTAGAGCGAATAAAAGTCATAGCCCATGGATTAGCGGCGCAATTTGGCCCATCCTGTGAAGTATTGATTCATGATTTAAAAGGGGATATCAATTCGTCTCTTGTATATATTGAGAATGGAACTATAACTAATCGACATGTTGGTGATGGTCCATCGCATGTGGTTTTAGATGTGCTGAGTCATGACGATGGTAGCGAGGGTAGATTTGGTTATCTCACAAAAACTAAAGATGGCCGAATATTAAAATCTTCTACCATGTATATTCGTGATGATACAGGTCGTATAGCATACTTGTTGGGGATTAACCAAGATATAACAGAGTTTGTTTTGATGCATCGACTTTTGGATAGTCTGGTCAATACAGGTCAGGAAGATGCAGGATCTGTTGAAAAAATTACGACAAGTGTATCGGAGCTATTAGATGATTTATTACTAGATATAGAACGTATAGTTGGTAAACCAGGACCATTGATGAATAAGGTGGAACGCTTAAAAGCTATAACCTACTTAAACGAAAAAGGGGCTTTTCTTATCTCGAAGTCTTCTGAGAAGATAGCAGAGTATTTTAATATTTCTAAGTTTACTCTTTATAGTGATTTAAATACTATAAAGGAAGAATCCTAGGAGGCAAATATGGAACGAATTCAGTGGAAGCGTAATACGATGGCACCATCAAGTGACAAGTTTTTGTCCGTTATGGATGTTAGAGAGGTTAAGAAAGCTAAAGCGTTTCATGAAAGTTTTCCACAATATAGCATTACTCCACTTGTATCGCTTAAGAATTTAGCGTCTTATATCGGTGTTGATGCACTCTTTGTAAAAGATGAATCTTACCGATTTGGCCTTAATGCATTTAAGGTATTAGGCGGTTCCTATGCGATGGCAAAATATGTGGCGCAACAAACTGGTAAAGCTGTTGAGGATGTACCATATGATGTATTAACATCTGCAAAATTAAAAGAAGAGTTTGGTCAAGCTACATTCTTTACTGCAACTGATGGTAACCACGGTCGCGGTGTAGCATGGGCAGCCAATAAATTAGGTCAAAAATCTGTAGTATTTATGCCAAAGGGCTCTACAGAATACCGCAGAAAACAAATCGAAAATGAAGGCGCTACCGTAACAATCGAAGACTTCAATTACGATGAGTGTGTACGCTTAGCAACTAAAAAGTCTAAAGAAGTTCCTAACGGTGTTGTAGTTCAAGATACTGCATGGGAAGGTTATGAAGAAATTCCAAACTGGATTATGCAAGGCTATGGCACAATGGCTATGGAAACAGCAAATCAATTAGAAGCTGATAATTGTAAAGTTCCTACACATGTATTTGTACAAGCTGGTGTAGGTTCCCTTGCCGGTTCTGTAGTGGGTTACTTCACTAATCTATACAGCAATGTGGCTAAAAAACCTAAATTAGTGGTTGTAGAAGCGGCAGCAGCAGCTTGTTTATACAAAGGAGCTGTAGCTGATGATGGTAAACCTCGTATCGTAGAAGGTGATTTAGAAACAATCATGGCAGGTTTAGCTTGTGGTGAACCGAACACGGTTTCTTGGGATATTTTAAGAAATCATGCAGATGTATTCGTTTCTGCGCCTGACTGGGTGGCACGTTTAGGCATGCGCGTTGGTGGTGCACCAATTAAAGGCGATACTCCAATTACTACTGGTGAGTCTGGTGCAGTTCCATTAGGTCTTGTAATGGCAATTATGACGATGCCGGAATATGAAGACTTACGAAAAGAGTTAGAATTAGATGCGTCTTCAAAGGTACTCTGTTTCTCCACTGAAGGTGATACGGATCCTGAAAGATATAAAAACATTATGTGGTATGGTGAAGATCGTTAGGAGGCATTAATTATGGATTTACAAGCAATTAAACAAGCAGCGGCAACTTATGGCCCAGCGATGACAAAGTTTTTACGTGAGATCGTAGCATTTCCAGGAGAAAGTGCTGAAGAAAAAGATCATGTAAAACGTATAGAACAAGAAATGAAAAACCTAGGATTCGATGAAGTTGAAGTAGATCCTATGGGGAATATTCTCGGATATATGGGCACAGGGAAAACTCTCATTGCTTTTGATGGACATATTGATACAGTTGGTATTGGCAATCGTGACAATTGGGATTTTGATCCATATGATGGTTTCGAAGACGAAACTAAAATTGGTGGCCGTGGCGTATCTGATCAATTGGGTGGTATTGTATCCGCTGTATACGGCGCTAAGATTATGAAAGATTTAGGACTTCTAAGTGATAAATATCGTGTACTTGTTGTAGGCACCGTACAAGAAGAGGACTGCGATGGCCTTTGCTGGGAATACATGATTAAAGAACGCAATATCCGTCCTGAATTCGTAGTATCCACTGAGCCAACTGATGGCGGTATCTACCGCGGTCAACGTGGTCGCATGGAAATCCGCGTAGACGTACAAGGCGTATCTTGCCATGGTTCTGCGCCGGAACGCGGTGACAACGCTATCTATAAAATGGCAGATATTCTTCAAGACATTCGTGATTTGAATGCTAATTCTGCCGATGAAAGCACAGCAATTAAAGGTCTTGTTAAAATGCTTGACCCTAAATTCAACCCTGACCATTACGAAGAAGCTCGCTTCTTAGGTCGCGGTACAGTAACTACTTCCCAAATTTTCTATACTTCTCCAAGCCGTTGTGCAGTAGCTGACTCCTGTGCTATTTCCTTGGATCGTCGTATGACTGCTGGTGAAACTTGGCAAAGTTGTTTGGCAGAAATCGAAGCGTTGCCACATGTTAAAGAATATGGTGCGAAAGTATCCATGTACGAATATGCTCGTCCATCTTGGACTGGTTTAACCTATCCAATCGAATGCTACTTCCCAACATGGGTAATTCCTAAAGATCATAAAGTAACAGAAGCTTTGGAAGAAGCATACACTAGCTTATATGGCAATGAACGTATTGGTGCAGAAGATACAGTTGAAATGCGTAAAGCTCGCCCATTAACTGATAAATGGACATTCTCCACAAATGGTGTATCTATCATGGGCCGTAATGGCATTCCATGCATTGGCTTCGGTCCTGGTGCAGAAGCACAAGCACATGCACCTAACGAAATTACATGGAAACAAGATCTTGTAACATGTGCTGCTGTATATGCATTATTACCATCCGTATATTGCAAAAATTAATATCACATACATTGAATTAGATTTAATATAAACGGAATAACTGGAAATAGTTGATATTTAGAATTTCATATAGTGCCTCACTATTTGATGAGGCATCGTATAAAGTTAGATCCTAAGTAGCCCTTTAGGGAATTGAAAGAGAGGACTTACAGATGACAGACTTCAATAAAAGTATTGAAACTTTACAAAAATTAGACGTTAGTAAAATGTACGGCGAAGATTTCTTCCTAACTTGGGAAAAATCTGATGACGAATTAAAAGGTGTTTGGGCAGTAGCTGATGCATTACGTGCTCTTAGAGAACGCAATATCTCCACTAAAGTATTTGACAGTGGTCTTGGCATTTCCTTATTCCGCGATAACTCTACAAGAACTCGTTTCTCCTTTGCTTCCGCTTGTAATTTGCTAGGTCTTGAAGTTCAAGATTTAGATGAAGGAAAATCTCAAATCGCTCACGGTGAAACAGTTCGTGAAACAGCTAATATGATTTCCTTTATGGCAGATGTTATTGGTATTCGTGATGATATGTATATCGGTAAAGGTAATGCTTATATGCATCAAGTTTCCGATGCAGTTAAAGAAGGTCACGAAGATGGTGTACTAGAGCAACGCCCAACACTTGTAAACCTCCAATGTGATATCGACCATCCTACACAAATCATGGCTGATACAGCTCATATCATCAAAGAATTCGGCGGTGTAGAAAACCTTAAAGGCAAAAAGATTGCTATGACTTGGGCATACTCCCCATCTTATGGTAAACCTTTATCCGTACCTCAAGGTGCTATTGGTTTATTCACTCGTCTCGGTATGGAAGTTGTATTAGCCCATCCAGAAGGGTATGAAGTAATGCCGGAAGTTGAAGAAATCGCTAAGAAACAAGCTGAAGCTAGCGGCGGTTCATTCCGTAGAACTAACGACATGAAGGATGCTTTCAAAGATGCAGACATCGTATATCCTAAGAGCTGGGCTCCATTCGGTGCAATGGAAAAACGTACAAAACTGTATGGTGAAAATGATCATGAAGGTATTAAAGCATTAGAAAAAGTTCTTCTTGAAGAAAATGGTAAACATAAAGATTGGGCATGTACGGAAGAGATGATGAGTCTCACAAAGGACGGCAAAGCTCTTTACTTACATTGCTTACCAGCAGATATTACAGGTGTAAGTTGTGAAGAAGGCGAAGTAGATGCAACAGTATTTGATCGCTATCGCATACCTCTTTATAAGGAAGCAAGCTACAAACCATATGTTATTGCAGCTATGATTTTCCTTAGCAAATTTAAAAATCCTGTAGAAACCTTAAAAGAATTAGAACGGAAGGGAACCGAACGAGTTCAACCGTAAAGTAAAGTTTAGGGGCCATCCGTATTGATGGCTCCTTTTATTCTTAATAGTTTGTTATGAGGCATAACATGAAAAAGAGAGTTGTAGTAGCATTAGGGGGAAATGCATTAGGCAATTCCTTACCAGAACAGAAAATTGCTGTAAAAAGTACAGCTAAAACAATTATTGATTTAGTAGAAGCTGATTGTGATGTAGTGGTAACACATGGTAATGGACCTCAAATTGGTATGATCAACAATGCGATGGCTGCATTGACTCGTGAAGTAGAAGGTCAACCAAACACTCCATTATCTGTATGTGTAGCAATGAGCCAAGCTTATATTGGTTATGACTTACAAAATGCTCTTCACGAAGAGCTCTTAAATCGTGGTATTAAAGATTTGCCAACAATGACTATGGTTACACAAGTACTTGTTGATCAAAATGACCCAGCTTTTCAAAATCCTACAAAACCAATTGGTCATTTTATGACTCAGGAAGAAGCTGAATACGCAGAAAAGAATTACGATTATGTGGTAAAAGAAGATGCGGGTCGTGGTTATCGTCGTGTGGTGGCATCTCCAGCACCAAAAGAAATCATTGAACTAGAAGCAATTAAAGGTTTAGTAGGTAAACAATTAATTGTTGCTTGTGGCGGGGGAGGTATCCCAGTAACTAAAGAAGGCAATGAACTTCATGGTGCAGCTGCTGTTATCGATAAAGACTGGACTAGTAGTTTATTGGCCCAAGAAATTGATGCTGATGTTCTCGTTATTTTAACAGCTGTTGAAAAGGTTGCTATTAACTTTGGTAAAGAAAATGAAAAATGGCTTGATGAAATAACCGTTACACAAGCTAAAGAATATGTATCAGCTGGTGAGTTTGCAGAAGGCTCGATGAAACCAAAGGTAGAAGCCGCTATAGCATTTGCAGAATCCAAAAAAGGCCGTGTCTCAATTATCACATTATTAGAGAAATCTAAAGATGGTATAGCAGGAAAAACAGGCACACGTATCGTATTATAATAATATATAAGTTTATAAGTATGCATTTCAACGAATCGTTGAGGAGGTGCCCACATGATTATATTAGGAAAAGGTACTGTTATTACTCGCGACGCTGATAGACCTATCATTTATGATGGTGCTGTTGCTATCGACGGGACTCAAATTGTTGATATTGGTAAATATGATGAATTATGCAAAGCTTATGCAAACGCAGAAATTATTGATGCTCATGGTGGCCTAATTATGCCAGGTTTCATTAATGCACATCATCATATTTACTCCGCTCTTGCACGAGGCTTATCGTTGCCAGGTCCAGCACCGACTAACTTCGGTGAAATCTTGGAAGGACTTTGGTTCTACTTAGATAATAAATTGACGGCTCCAGATGTAAAAGCAAGTGCATTACTTACGTATTTAGGCTGTATCGAAAATGGTGTAACTACTATTTTTGACCACCATGCAAGTTATGGTGAAGTTCCTAACAGCTTATCCATCATTGCAGATGTAGCTAAACAATTCGGCGTTCGCTCATGTTTATGCTATGAAGTATCCGACCGCAATGGCGTAGACCAAATGAAAGCCGCTGTTGCAGAAAACGTACGTTTTGGTAAAGAAGCAAAACAAGATCCATCCAGACTGGCGGCGATGATGGGCTTGCATGCATCTTTCACATTGAGCACGGAAACATTAGATTATGTGAAAGCTCATAATGAGGATCAGTTGGGATATCATGTTCATGTTGCAGAAGGTCCTGAAGATGTGGCAGATAGTAAAGAAAAGTATGGGATGACACCTGTTAGACGTCTCGTAGAGGCAGGTATTTTAGGCCCTAAGAGCATCGCTGGTCACTGTGTACACGTAACTGACGAAGATGTGGCATTATTGAAAAAATCTCAAGCTAAGGTCGTACATAACCCAGAAAGTAACATGGGTAATGCAGTAGGCACGACAGATATCTTGAAACTATTAGATGCAGGAATCACTGTTGGTCTTGGTACAGATGGTTATACAAATGATATGCTCGAATCTTATAAAGTAGCGAATTGTCTTGTGAAACATGAGCAACATAAACCATATGTAGGCTGGGGAGAAGTACCTTATATGCTATTTGAAAACAACCGCAAAATGGCTAATGAATTCTTCGATACTACGGTAGGCATCCTTAAAAAAGGTGCCGCAGCTGACGTAATTGTTCTTGATTACGCAGCACCAACACCACTTGATGAAAACAACATCAATGGTCACTTACTATTCGGTGCTAATGGTATGTATGTGGTAACAACTATTAGTGATGGTGTACTACGCATGATTGATCGTAAATTACAAGGCATTGATAAAGCTGAAGTAATGGACGAAGTTTTAGCAACATCTAAAGGTTTATGGAAACGACTAAACCCATAACGCAAGCGCTTTAAAGGAGTGTGACATTATGAGTGACATTATGTATCCGGTAAGTTTCGGAAATTTGATGAACCACATTATAACTGAGTACAAGATGTACAATCGCATTTACAATGTAAATAAAATTCATCGTACGAATCATGATCAACGCTTATCTATCTTTGGTAAATCCATTGAAAATCCTGTAGGTCCAGCAGCTGGTCCTAATACACAGTTGGCACAAAATATTGTGGCATCTTATGTAGCTGGTGCTCGTTGCATTGAATTAAAAACCGTACAAATCATGTACGGTGAAGAACTAGGTATTCCTAGACCTTGTATCTACTCTGTAGATGAAGCATATAATGTAGAATGGTCTTCTGAATATAGCTGTGATGAAGCTGCTGATGAATACATTAAAGCTTGGTTCGCATTAAAATTAATCTCTAAAGAATTAGGATTAGGCGATCCAGATGGATTCTTATTCATCATGAGTGTTGGCTACAACTTGGCTGGTATCAAGAGCCCTATGGTTGATAAATTCATCAACACAATGCGCAGTGCATCTCAATCTCCAATGTGGGATACTTGCAAACAATGGTGCCTTGACCACGTAGATGAATTTGAACATATCGATGCTGATTTCATCAACTCCATTGGTGATGAACTTTGTCAAGCAATCACATTGTCCACAATGCACGGTTGTCCAGCAGAAGAAATCGAATCCATTTGTTCTTACCTTATCAGTGAAAAAGGTCTTCACCTATACTTAAAATGCAACCCTACATTGTTAGGTCCAAAACGCATTAGAGAATTATTGGATAACGCTGGCTTTGAGTACATTGACTTTGAAGATCACCAGTTTGAAGTTGACCTTCAATTTGACAAAGCTGTTCCGATGTTAGAGCGTCTTATCGCTCTTGGTGAAAAACACAATAAGATTTTCGGTGTTAAATTGACAAATACATTCCCTGTACAAATTCACAACAATGAATTGCCAGGCGAGCAAATGTATATGTCTGGTAAATCCTTGTTACCTGTAACAATTGGTGTGGCTGAGCTCCTAAGTGCTCAATTTGGCGAACGTTTACCTATGTCTTATAGTGGTGGTGCTGTAAAACAAAATATCAAAGCTATCTTTGATTGTGGTATTTGGCCTGTAACAGTATGTACAATTCTTCTACAAGGTGAAGGTTACAATACTTTCAAAGGCTTAGCAGACGAAGTGGAATCTACTGATTACAATGCTGCTTTAAAAGTTCATAAAGAACTTATAGCTAAACTCGCTAAAGACATCGCTGAGAACAAAATCTTCAAGAAGAGCGATGCTATGAAGAAAAAACGCGAAGCAATGCCATCCTTCCCTGGTACACATAGCTCTGACTACCACTGCCGCGTAGTGTGTGGTGCTTGTGTTCGCGTATGTCCTAATAGATGTAATGAAGTCGTTACTGTAAATGATGCTAAATTGATCGTCCATGTTGATCAAAGCTGTAATGAGTGTGGTAACTGTGCATGTCATTGCGTAGAACCTTGTCAACCATACAAGGATCGCATTACATTCTTCCACAATGCTGAAGCTTTAGCAGATAGTACAAATGATGGTTTCTACATCAAAGGTACTAGCTGTGGTTATCGCTTTAAAGGTGAAGAAGCCGTATGTGACATTGATGCATTACCTGAAGAATTGAAAGGAGTTGTACATGCCTTCTGTAAAGAGCATGTGTACTATGTATCATGATTATCATACAACAAGGGGACTTGGTCTTAACTGATCGAATCCTTACCGGAGATTTACTAATTGATAGCGACAAAATTGTCGCCATCGATGAACACATTCCTGTTCCAGACGGGGCTAAAGTAATTGATGCAAAAGGTTGTTATGTGTTCCCAGGATTCATAGATCCTCATACACACTTTCAGATGACAAATGCATTAGCGTCTACTGCGGATGATTTTGATAGTGGTACAAAAGCCGCTATTCTTGGTGGGACAACATCAATTATTAACTTTGCTTCTCCTGAGGAAGGATCCCTTTGTAAAGGTTTAGAAGTTCACAAGGAGCGTGCCTTAGGGCATTGCTCCTGTGACTACAAATTCCATATGGAGCTTGTAGAAATGAATGAAGAGGTATCTCATGAAATACCAAAGGTTGTAGAAGCTGGTGTATCGTCTTTTAAAGTGTACCTAGCGTATGGCTTCCGTTTAACAGATCGAGAAATTTATGATGCTATTGAAGCTATAAAACCAACGGGGGCGCTTGTAGGGGCTCACTGTGAAAACGGTGATCTTATCGATGCCTTTGTAGCAGATAAACGTAAACGTGGTGAATTAGATGTAGACAATCATCCACTCACAAGACCGGCCATGATTGAATCGGAAGCGATTAAGCGATTTAGTACAATTGGTGCTGCATTAGAGTATCCCGTGCATATTGTGCATGTAAGTTCTAAAGAAGGTGTAGATGAAGTTCTACGTGAGCGGGCATTAGGACATCAAGTCACTTGTGAAACATGTCCACAGTATTTGGTGCTTGATGAATCACGATATAAATTACCTGATTTTGAAGGGGTTAAATTTGTGATGAGTCCTCCACTTAGAACGATACGAGATCAAATGGCATTGAAGGATGCACTAGTAAATGGTGTTTTTCAAACCATTGGTTCCGACCATTGTAGCTTTACCTTTAATGATCAAAAATTAAAGAGTCGGTATGACTTTACCCGAATTCCTGGAGGTATTCCTGGAGCCGAAGAACGGGGTATCATTGCTTATGATGTGTTGGTTAACCAATGCAATATGAGCGCTGTAGATTTTATGAAATTAGTTAGTGAAAACCCAGCAAAGCTATATGGCATGTATCCCAAGAAGGGTACATTAGCTGTAGGTAGTGATGGGGATATAACAATTGTAGATAAGCATATAGAACATGTGCTTTCAAAAGAGTCCGCCCATACAAAGGCTGACTATATACCTTACGAAGGAATATCTGTAACTGGCAAGGTTCGAGATGTTATCCTTAGAGGTCACCATGTGGTACAAGATGGATCCTTAACAGAATCATATCTTGGTGAATGTATTCCTTAATGAGAGGAGGGCTATATATGTACCGCTTTCAAGTGAATGGCACCCAATATGAGGTTCAAGAGGATCAACGTTTAATTGATTTCTTGCGAGCTGATTTAAAGTTGACGGGCACTAAAGAAGGTTGTAGTGCTGGTGCATGTGGTACGTGTACAGTAATTATAGACGGGAAAAAGGCAAAAGCTTGTGTTAGTAAATTATCCCAATTAGATGGCAAATCAATTGTAACGATTGAGGGATTAACTGATAGGGAAAAAGCTGTATACACCTATGCTTTTGGTGAATGCGGAGCGGTGCAGTGTGGTTTCTGTATACCAGGTATGATTATTAGTGCAAAAGTATTGATTGACGAAAATAATGACCCTACACCTGACGATGTTAAAAAGGCGATATTAGGTAATATTTGCCGTTGTACAGGCTATGTAAAAATTGAAGAGGGCATTATGTTAGCTGCAAAAATGTTCCGTGAGAACTTACCAGTTCCAGAAAAGGATACAAATGGTAATGTAGGCGCTCGTTTACACCGTGTAGATGCTGAGGAAAAAGCATTAGGTACTGGACAATATGCTGATGATATCTATATGGATGGCATGATTTATGCCAAAGCATTGCGTTCTAAATACCCACGAGCTAGAGTTGATCGTGTTGATGTATCTAAAGCTCTTGAACATCCAGCGTGTGTAACGGCATTGACCGCTAAGGATGTACCATTCAATAAGACTGGTCATTTAGTGCCGGATTGGGATGTACTTATCGCAGAAGGTGATATTACACGTTATGTAGGCGATGCAGTTGCACTTGTTGCAACTACAGAAAAGAAATATTTAGACGAAGTATTGGCTCTAGTTGAAGTTGATTATACTGAATTAGAACCCGTACTAGATCCATTGGAAGCACTAAAACCAGATGCTCCTCAGTTACATCCAGACGGAAATGTATTATCTCGTCAAACATTATCTCGTGGCGATGTAGATAAGGCTATTGCAGAGGCTGCTTTTGTAGTAACAAATCATTATTCCACGCCTCAAACCGACCATGCATTTATGGAACCAGAATGTGCCGTTGCATATCGTGAGGGAGACGAAATTCATCTGTATTCAGGTAGCCAAAATGTTTATGATGATCGGCGTGAAGTTGCTCGTATGCTTGGCATTCCAAATGAATCTGTAAAGGTTCATAGCATGCTCGTAGGTGGTGGCTTTGGTGGTAAAGAGGATATGACCGTACAGCATCATGCATCTCTCGTAGCTTGGCTTACAGGTAAACCAACTAAGGTTCTATTCTCTCGTCAAGAAAGTCTTAATATCCATACTAAACGTCATGCGATGGAAATGGATATTACAACAGCTTGTGATGCAGAAGGTAATCTGGTAGCAAGTAAGGTAAATATCGTTTCTAATTGTGGCGCGTATGCATCTTTAGGTGGTCCTGTACTTCAACGTGCTGGTACTCATTCTTGTGGCCCTTATCACTTTGATAATTTTGCCTTTGATGGTGTATGTGTTTATACAAATACTGTTCCTGGTGGTGCATTCCGTGGGTTTGGCGTAACACAAACTATCTTTGGTCAAGAGCAAAATATTGATGAATTAGCTGCGTTGGTAGGCATGGATCCTTGGGAATTCCGCTATAAAAATGTTGTACGCCCTGGTGACTCATTACCAAACGGCCAAATTTGTTCCAAAGAAACCGCTTTAGTAGAATGTTTGGAAGCTGTAAAAGATGCATATTATGCCTCTGATCGTACTGGTCTTGCGGTATGTTTGAAAAATAGTGGTATTGGTGTAGGACTACCTGATACGGGTCGTGTTATTTTAGAAGTACGTGATGGTAAAGTTCGTATTCGTACGGGTGCTGCTTGTATTGGTCAAGGCATGGCTACTATGGCAACACAAGTACTTTGTGAAACAACAGGCTTAACGGCGGATAAAGTATTTGTAGAACGTCCTGATACAGTACGCACACCAGATTCTGGTACAACTACTGCATCTCGCCAAACACTCTTTACCGGTGAAGCAACGCGCAAAGCAAGTCTTCGCTTAAAAGAAATGTTAAATACTAAAACATTAGAAGAACTGAATGGCGTAGAGATTTATGAAGAGTTCCTCGGTGAAACAGATCCATTTAATTCTGATAAATCGCATCCAAAAAATCACGTTGCCTATGGTTATGGTGCATGTGTAGCAACAATTGGTGAAGACAATAAGATTGCTAATTTACATGTAGCATACGATGTAGGTCGTGTAGTGAACCCTCAATCCTGTACGGGTCAGGCCGAAGGTGGCGCCATTATGGGAATGGGTTATGCAGTTACAGAAGACTTCCCTTATAAAGAAGGGTATGTAACATCTAAATACGGTACGCTAGGACTTCTTAGAGCTACCCAATGTCCTCCAATTCATGTAAGTCTTATCGAAAAAGGGACACCAGAACAATATGCATACGGAGCTAAAGGTATTGGCGAAATCTCTAGCATTCCGATTGCACCGGCTATTGCAAATGCGTATCGTCGTATCGACGGAGAACCACGTAGGTCCTTGCCGATTAAACATACAGGTTATAAAAAATAGAATATTTGCTTAATGGTAGGGGCTTTTGCCCCTAGCCATCAAGGTTCCCACGTGAAGTCGATGAGATTTCTAAACTCTATCATGTACGATAGTATGACTATATTGTTTAACTAGTAACTAAAACGTAAGATATGAGGTGATTCTTATGAGTAAAGGTGCATCTGGTGTCGACCATGTAGATGGTATGCTGCCAATCCCGCAGTTATTCGCTTATGGTTTACAGCACGTTCTGGCTATGTATGCTGGGGCAGTAGCTGTACCAATTATTATTGCACAAGCTATGCATTTGCCAATTGAAGATTTAATTCGTTTGATTACAGCTGACTTATTTACATGTGGTGTAGCTACATTGATTCAAACATTAGGATTCGGACCTGTTGGCGGGCGTATTCCTCTTATTCAAGGTGTTACATTTGCTTCTGTAGGCCCTATGATTATGATTGGTCAACAGCATGATATCAATACGATTTACGGTGCGATTATCGTAGCTGGTCTCTTTACATTCCTTGTGGCACCATTTTTCAGTCGTTTGATTCGGCTATTCCCACCTGTAGTAACAGGTACTATCATTACTATTATTGGTATCAACTTGATGCCAGTAGCTGTTAACTGGATGGGGGGTGGCGTAGGCAATAAAAACTTTGGCGATCCACTATACATAGCTCTTGGTGTAGCTACATTTGTTCTCGTTATATTAACTTATCGATTTGGTAAAGGTTTCCTTGGTAATTTGGCAATCTTAGTTGGCCTTATTCTTGGTACAGCCTTAGCTATGATTGTTGGTATTACAGATTTTTCAGAGGTAGGACGTTCTCAATGGATTTCTGTTGTAACACCATTCTATTTTGGTCTTCCAACCTTTGACTTTGCTTCTATTGTATCTATGATTATTGTAATGCTCGTAGTTATGGTAGAAACAACTGGTGATAGTATTGCGGTAGGTGAAATTGTAGATAAACCTATTGGTCAAAATGAATTGGCTGCGGTACTTCGCGCGGATGGCTTGTCTACTATTATTGGTGGTATCCTTAATAGTTTTCCGTATACAGCATTTGCTCAAAACGTAGGTCTTATTGCTGTAACACGTGTTAAGAGTCGTTTCGTTGTAGCAGCATCTGGTGTAATTTTAATTTTATTAGGCCTTTTCCCTAAATTAGCCGCTATCGTAGCTTGTATTCCAAATGCTGTACTAGGGGGCGCAGGGATTGCTATGTTCGGCATGATTATCGCCAGTGGGATTCGTTCTCTTGGTAAAGTTAGTTTCGATGGTAACTATAACCTGATGCTAGTTGCCATTAGTATTGGGGTATCCATGATTCCTCTTGCAGCACCTCAATTCTATACACACTTTCCAGCATGGGCTCAAATTCTTTTGAAATCTGGTATCACAGCTGGTAGTATAGTAGCTGTTATTTTAAATGTAATGTTTAATGGTTTTGGTTATAAAACTGTTAACGAACCTAATCGTGCGACTCGTAAATATCGCCACTTCACACGATTCAAAGGTTATCCTAAACATTTCTACCAATAAGATATAGTTAGACGAGTTTACTCTCATGCGATTATATGTATTGTCTCTCACAGTAGAAACCTTGTTAGTATAGGTAAAACATCAATATATATGTTTTTGTTTGTTAAAAAGATCTCACTCTGATTTGGAGTGAGGTCTTTTTTTATGGAATCGTATACTACTTTGGTATATAATTAAATAATATTATTGCAAAGGAGACGCATTATGAAAGACGAGCGATTTATAGTTACATATAGAATAGAAGCGAGTACATATGAAGAAGCAAAATCAATTGCTTGGGCTGTTCAAGTGGAGCAAACTATAGAATTTCCTTATGAGTTTGTAACGGATACATACATTAAAGAAACTATTACTGGTCGACTAGAATCTCTTGAACCTATAGTAGAAGACTCTCCTTATATCAATGTAGGTGTGATGCTAAATGCTGTAATTGACACCTCTCGTTACTATTTGGCTCGTATTTCATATCACGTAGATACCACGGCCTTAGAGGCTACACAATTTTTAAATGTTGTCTTTGGTAATTCTTCGTTACAGCCACACATTTGGGTAGTAGATATTGAACTATGTCCAACACTTTACGATGTGTTTAAGGGACCACGATTTGGCTTACAAGGAATTCGTCGATTAGTGGAAACCCCGACGCGTCCAATGATTCAAGCCGTTGTAAAGCCGATGGGCACACCGAATGTAGAATTGGCTCGTATGTGTGGCGCTTACACACGTGGTGGTGCAGATGTCATAAAGGATGATCATGGTATTTCTAATCAGTCCTTCTCTCAATATAAAGATCGTGTAAAACGATGTGCTGCTATGGTACAGGAAATGAATGCTGTACATGGTACACATACTTTATATGCTGCAAACGTATCAGGTGATGGTACAGATGTGTTAGAACGCGCTTATTTTGCCAAAGAGGCTGGTGCTACAGCTCTCATGGTGGCCTCAGGTCTCGTTGGTTTCGGTTGGTTACACAAATTAGCTACTGATGAAAACTTACGATTGCCCATTATTCATCATCCAGCTTATTCTGGTGGATTTGTAAGCCCTGGTGTATCTGGAGTAGCTGACTATTTACAACTAGGTTTATTACCTCGTATCTTTGGGGCTGATATGCCAATTTTCGTATCTTATGGTGGACGCTTTACTTTTACAGAGGAACAATGCAAGAGAATTTCCTCTTACATTAAACGACCAATGGGCTTGATGAAAGCAGCTTGCCCGGCACCGGGTGGTGGTGTTACAGATGCTCGTCTTAATGAACTCGTTGAGCTGTACGGAAATGATACTATGTTCCTCGTTGGCGGTGACATGTTCCGTCGAGGACCAGATATTGAGGCTAATATGTCGTACTTTGTAGAGCGTTTGACTAAATTATCTGAAAGAACGTAATAATAGCTTGAATTTAAATGAGTTAATACAATGTTTAACTAAATAACTAAGCTATTGACTTTTACAGAAATAATAGATTTATGATTAAGTATATGGAGTGTTTTGATGAGTGAATCATCACCGTTGGAGGTCCATGTCCTTGCCAGTGGTAGCAAGGGCAATTGTACAGTAATAAAAAAAGGGAACTCTGTCATATTGCATGATGTAGGCATTAGTTGCCGGCGCATTGTCAATGGGTTAAAAGAATTGCATATAGACATGGCTCAGGTGGAGGGCATATTCGTCAGTCATGAACATAGTGATCATATTGCGGGACTACAACAATTACTAAAACGATTTGATCTTCCTGTGTATACGAAGCAGGGCACATGGCGTGAAATTCAAGATAAGTTAATCGTACCGAAGAATCGATTGATTGAGCTTACAAAGGGCAGTTTAACGTTGGGCGGTCTCACCGTAGAGCCGTTTTCGGTAAGTCATGATGCGGCTGATCCAATTGGAATAAATGTGTTTACTGGGAACGATAAGGCAACTGTTGTTACTGATACAGGTGTGATTTCAGATGATATTTTACGCAGGCTTGATGATACGACGCTGTTAGTGCTAGAGGCAAATTATGATCCGCATATGTTGCGTTTCGGACCCTATCAGCCGTTTTTAAAACAACGTGTGGCTAGTGATGAAGGTCATTTGAGTAATGAAATGGCTGCACAAGCTCTACTCATGATGAAGCGTCCTAATTTTATGCAAGTTATATTGGCTCATCGATCTGAAAATAATAATAACGCTGTCCTTGTTACTCAAACTATTGGTAAAATGCTTGTGGATGGTGGTGTTCGTATTGGACCTGAAATGAAGCTGCAACATGGTCAACCTAATGAAATCGTGTCCATCCAATCTGTGAAGAGGTAAAAATGAGATTTTATATAGTCTGTATTGGTAAATTAAAAGATGCTTATTTACGTGAGGGTGTAGCAGAGTTTGTGAAACGTATGCGTCCCTATGGTGGTATTACAATTACAGAGTTGAATGAAAGTAAAATTGGAGATAAGCCGAGTGATGCGGATCGCAAACAAGTTGTTGCCGAAGAAGGAGACCGTTTATTAAAAGCGGTTCCTAAAAATGCTTATACCGTATTACTTGATGTGTATGGCAAAACGATGTCCTCTGAAGAACTCGCTAAGACGGTATCTAAACTTGAGGTGGATGGTGTGAGCGATATGGCCTTTATTATTGGCGGTGCCTTTGGGGTGAGTGATACATTACGTCAGACTGCAAATTATAAATTATCTTTTAGCCCTATGACTTTTACTCATCAAATGGTTCGATTGCTACTTGTAGAACAAATTTATCGAGCATCAAAAATCAATCGCAATGAACCTTATCATTGGTAGAAGTCGTAGACCTAAAAATTATTTGTATAATACTTTCAGAAAAAAGGAGTTTTATTATACTGTGGCGAATAGTATAATAAAGCAAGATGTATTTATAAGGAGGAATTCACTATGAAAATCCAAGAAGTAATGAATAAATACCCTGTTACTGTTGGCAAAGATGCGCCGATTTCTGATGTAGCTGATTTATTGGTTAAATATAATTTAACAGCTGTGTCCGTAGTGGATGATGATAATAAGCTGTTAGGTATTATCTCTGAAGGTGATTTACTTTATAAAAAAGTACGTCCTCATGTGCCTCATTATGTTAATGTATTAGGCGCTAGCATCTATTACAATGGCATCGGTGAATACAATGCTCAATTTAAAAAATTATTGGCATCTCACGTTCATGAGTTGATGACTGATGAAGTAATTACAACCACACCGGATAAAGATGTAGAAGAAATTGTATCTGTTATGCTTGATCAACATTTGAAAAATGTGCCAGTTGTAGATAAAGAGTACCGTTTGATTGGAATTTTGTCTCGTCGGGACATTATCAAATTGATTGCTAAAGATAACTAATTAGCATAATTATGTAAAATATGTAAAGACCACCCGTTTTGGGGTGGTCTTTTAGTGTATATTGAGAAGAATTGCATTGACCTTGCATTTATGTTATTATTAGGAGTGCATAATATACTACAGAAATTTGGGCATATTGCCCTTCGAGGAGGACATATTTTAAATGAAAGCAACTGTAAATCCTGTTGATCAACACGTAGTAACGTTAACTATTGAAGTACCTGCAGCAGAAGTAGATAAGGGCATTAAACAAGCTGTAAAACGCATTGCAGGTCAAGTGAACATCCCTGGCTTCCGCAAAGGACATGCGCCTCGCCGTATTTTGGAAATGAACTTCGGTAAAGAAGCTATCTTGGAAGAAGCGTTTGAAGTATTGGCTAGCCAAAACTATAGTGCTGCACTTCGTGAAAATGATATCGTGCCTGTATCTGAACCTGAAATCGAACGCGAACAATTCGAAGAAGGCAAAGATTTGATTTTCAAAGCTACTGTAACTAAACGCCCTGAAGTTAAACTTGGCGATTACAAAGGTTTAGAAGCAGAAAAACAAGATGCTACAGTATCTGATGAACAAATCGAAGAACAGTTGAACAATATTCGTGAACAACAAGCAAAAATGGTTGTTGCTGAAGAAGGCGCTACAATTCAAAAAGATGACTTCGCAGTAATCGACTTTGCTGGTTCCGTTGATGGTAAACCTTTTGATGGTGGTGAAGGTAAATCCTACCCATTACAGATCGGTTCTGGTAGCTTCATTCCTGGCTTCGAAGATCAATTGATTGGCGCTAAAGCTGGTGATGATGTAACTGTAAAAGTAACATTCCCTGAAGACTACTTCGTAGCAGAACTTGCTGGTAAAGAAGCAGAATTCAAAACTCATATTCATGATATTAAACGTAAAGAATTGCCTGAATTAAATGATGAATTCGCAAAAGAAGCAAGCTCTTACGAAACTATTGAAGAATTGAAAAAAGATCTTCGCACTAAAATGGAAGAAGAAGCTTCCCGTCGTGCAATCGATACTTACAATGCGGACTTGATTCAAACAGCTGTTAAAAATGCAACTGTAGAAATCCCAGAAGTAATGATTAAAGATCGCGTAGAACAAATGATTCAAGAATTGGCTATGAATATGGAAGGCCGTGGCTTGAAACTTGATGACTACTTGAAATTCTCCAATAAAACTATCGAAGATTTACGCTCTGAATACAAAGATTCCGCAGCTGAAAACGTACGTGCTGATTTAGTATTGGATGCTATTGCAACTGCTGAAGGTATCGAAGTAACTCCAGATGATATGAACCGTGAAATCTTCATTATGGCTCAAAACTTTGGGGCAGATCCTAAAGAAGTTTGGGATATTATTGCAAAAGAAGGTCGTGTAGCTATGTTGGCAGGCTCTGTAGCTCGCAAAAAAGCAGCTCGATTCATTATTGATAATGCAAAAGGCGCTGAATCTGCAGAATAATAGTTTGCTCAACTAGGTACATGAAAAGGTGATTACATGTATGTACCAATCGTAGTTGAACAAGGTGAACGCGGAGAGCGTTCCTATGATATTTACTCTCGCTTGTTAAAGGATCGCATTATTTTCCTTGGTGGGCCCATCGATGATAATGTGGCAAATGCGGTTATTGCGCAAATGTTATTCTTGGAAGCAGAGGATCCTGATAAGGATATCCATTTGTATATCAATAGCCCTGGCGGTGTTGTAACCGCAGGTATGGCTATTTATGATACAATGCAATATATCAAACCAGATGTGTCTACTATTTGTGTAGGCTCTGCGGCGAGCATGGGTGCTGTACTTTTAACAGCTGGCACTAAAGGTAAACGCTATGCGTTGCCTCATGCACGCATTATGATTCACCAACCATTAGGTGGTGTGCAAGGACAAGCATCTGAAATTGAAATCCATGCCCGTGAGATTCTTCGCATGCGTGAAGAGTTAAATGGTATCTTAGCTTCTCGCAGTGGACAAGATATTGAAGTAGTAGCTCGCGATACAGATCGCGATAACTTCATGAGTGCTCAGGATGCCGTTGAATACGGCTTAATCGATGAGGTACTCACAAGAGAACCTGTAGAAAGCAAGTAATGGAGGCGCCCCTTGGCAAAAGATAAAGATACTATGCGCTGCAGTTTTTGTGGACGCACAAGCGAAGAAGTCCGCAAATTAGTGGCGGGTCCTAACGTGTATATTTGTGACGAATGCGTTGAAGTTTGTGAACGCATCATTGCAGATGAGTTGGGTGCGGTTGAGACGGACGACTTCAATTTAAAAGAATTGCCAACGCCTAGAGAAATTAAAGCTCATCTTGACGAATATGTCATTGGTCAAGATGATGCTAAAATCTCTTTAGCTGTGGCCGTATATAATCACTACAAACGCTTACAAACAGATAATGTAGTAGATGATGTAGAATTACAAAAGGCTAATGTATTGTTCATTGGTCCTACTGGTAGTGGTAAAACACTATTGGCTCAAACCTTAGCGAAAATGCTAGAAGTACCATTTGCTATTGCAGATGCTACAAGCTTAACTGAAGCTGGGTATGTGGGGGAAGATGTAGAAAACATCTTACTTAAAATTATTCAAGCTGCAGATTATGATATAGCTCGGGCAGAACGGGGCATTATCTATATCGATGAAATCGATAAAATTGCTCGTAAGTCCGAAAATCCTTCTATTACACGTGATGTGTCTGGTGAAGGTGTACAACAAGCATTGCTTAAAATCTTAGAAGGTACCGTTGCTTCTGTTCCTCCTCAAGGTGGTAGAAAACATCCTAATCAAGAAATGCTTCAAATCGACACTACAAATATTCTCTTTATTTGTGGTGGTGCATTTGATGGTATGGACAAGGTTATTACTAAGCGTACCGCTAAGAAAACACTTGGTTTTGGTGCAGATGTACAGCGTAAAGAAGAACGTAATGTATCGGCTATCTTAAAAGATGTTGTACCTGAAGATTTATTAAAATTTGGTTTGATCCCTGAGTTTATTGGACGTTTGCCTGTAATGGTGACATTAGATCAATTAGACAGAGATGCATTAATTCAAATTTTGACAAAGCCTAAAAATGCATTAACAAAACAATATGAAAAAATTCTATCCCTTGATGGTGTAGAGTTAACTTTCACTGAAGATGCATTAGAAGAAATCGCTGATGAAGCATTACAGCGAAAAACAGGTGCTCGTGGTTTGCGTGCTATCATTGAAAAGGTGATGAAACGCGTAATGTTTGAGGTTCCTTCCATGCCGGAAGTAACTAAGTGCATTGTGAATCGTGAATCCGTATTAAGCACAGGTGAACCTATACTCAAAAATGAGGCAGACCAAGACATCCAGTTGAAATCGTAATTCGAAGAAACTCATTTCTGTGTAGGAATGAGTTTCTTTTTATAATATATATACCTGGAGGAAGTATGAATTTACTCGAAGTTGGGATCCCTACCGTACCTCTCAGAGGCATGGTAGTATACCCGAATATCGTGATTCACCTCGATATCGGTCGAGACAAATCCATTAAGGCGGTGGAAGCCGCAATGAATGAGGACCGCATTTTAGCCGTCGTAACTCAAAAAGATGATGCTGTAGATGCACCAACAGTTCATGATTTAGCCCAAATGGGTACATTAGTAAAAATTAAACAAATGTTGCGCTTACCAGGTGGTATAGTACGTGTTCTTGTAGAGGGCATCACTCGTATTCGTCTTATGAATATTACTAGCATGGACCCTTATTATATAGGAGACTATGAACGAGTGGCGTCTGAATTTGAAGACGATGTAGAGCTTGAAGCTTATCGTCGTTTGGTTCAAGCTAAATTTGGCGAATGGGCAGAAGAAGCTAAATCAGTTACTGATGAAGGTGTAACGCGCGTTATGGAATTACGCAATCCTTGTGAATTAGCTGACCAAGTTGCATTTCTATTGCCTATTAATAATTTGAAACGTCAAGAGTTACTTGAAGAATTATCTGTGGCTCGTCGTCTTAACATGATTGTAGGCATTTTAAATATGGAATTACAAATCTCTGATTTGGAAAATTCCATCAATAATCAAGTGCGTCAATCTATGGAAAAAGCGCAGAAGGAATATTTCTTGCGCGAAAAAATCCGCGTTATCCACGATGAGTTGGGGGATAAAGGGGATCCCGAGGAGGAGGCAGAAGAACTACGAGTTAAGTTAAAAGCACTTAACCTAAGTGAAGACGTACATACGCGTATTGATAAAGAAATTTCTCGTTACAGCCGCATGCCTCAATTGATGCCGGAAGCAACAATTTTGCGCAATTACCTAGATTGGGTATTGGCATTACCGTGGAACGAATTAACGGAAGATCGTTTAGATATTAAGGGCGCTCATGCTATGCTCGAGGCCGATCATTATGGCCTTGAAAAGGTTAAGAAACGCATTTTAGAATTTTTAGCGGTTCGTAAATTAACCGGTAAAAATAGTGGCTCTATTCTTTGTTTAGTAGGCCCACCAGGCGTTGGTAAAACCTCTTTGGCTACCTCTATTGCTAAAGCAATGAATCGTAAGTTTATCCGTGCATCCTTAGGTGGTGTTCGTGATGAAGCTGAAATTCGTGGACATCGACGTACTTATATTGGTGCTTTACCTGGTCGTATGATTCAGGGGTTAAAAAATGTAGGTACTAAGAATCCTGTATTTTTATTGGATGAAATTGATAAATTAGCATCTGATTATAAAGGTGATCCATCCTCAGCGTTATTAGAGGTATTGGATCCAGAACAAAATAGCACATTTAGTGATCACTTTATCGAAGTACCGTTCGACTTCTCTGAAGTTTTCTGGATTACTACGGCTAACGTAGCATCTAATATTCCTGGTCCATTGTTAGATCGTATGGAAATTATTGAGTTGTCCAGCTATATGGAAGAAGAAAAACTAGAAATTGCTAAGCGTTACTTAACACCTAAGCAAATTAAGAAAAATGGCCTTGAAGATTACAAGGTTAAATTATCTGATGCTGTGTTAAGAAAGGTAATTTCCGAATATACTCGCGAAGCAGGTGTTCGTACTTTAGAGAAAACAATTGCTAAGATTTGCCGTAAGATTGCTTTCAAAGTAGTTGAAGAAGGCGGAGACGCACCAAAAGTCACTACTAAGAATCTTCACGAATTCTTAGGCGCACCAATCTTTGTTGACCAAGAGCGAGAAAAGAAAGCACAAGTTGGCTATGTAAATGGATTAGCTTGGACATCTGTTGGTGGTGTAGTATTACCATGTGAAGCTACAACTATGAATGGTACCGGTAAATTGGCTTTAACTGGTAGTCTCGGCAAGGTTATGCAAGAGTCTGGTCAAGCGGCTATGAGTTATATTCGCCATAATGCAAAAGCTTTAAAGATTGAAGAAGATTTTTATAAAAAGCTTGATATTCACGTTCACTTGCCAGAAGGGGCAACCCCTAAAGATGGTCCTTCAGCAGGTATTACAATGACATTAGCTATGGTATCTATTTTGACTAACCGCAAGGTTCGTTCTGATATTGCCATGACTGGTGAAATCACATTGCGTGGCCGCGTATTACCAATAGGCGGCTTAAAAGAAAAATTATTAGCAGCCTTGTCTCATGGTATAAAAGAGGTATTGATTCCAAAAGGCAATGAAAAGGATATTGCAGAATTACCTGACATTGTGAAAGAAGGCCTCATCATTACGCCAGTTAAGACAATGGATGAAGTATTAGCAAAGGCACTTGTGTAATGCAAAAGAAGAAAAAATCCACTAAACCAATGGGCCCAAAACCACAATATACACGAAAAGAACCAAAGGGGCCTCGTATTATAGCTGCAAAATATAATACTTCCTGTGTAAAGGCGGATCAATATCCTGAAGGGGATACCGTAGAAATCGCTTTCCTTGGACGCTCTAATGTGGGCAAGTCTTCGTTGATTAATTCTTTATGTAACTATCGTGGGTTAGCCCTCGTTAGTGGTCAGCCAGGTAAGACTAAGACGATAAACTACTTTGATATTGAATCAAAAGAGGATATTTCTGAAACCGAGGAACGCAGATATAACTGGTTTCTCGTTGACCTTCCTGGTTATGGTTTTGCAAAGACAAATAAAGGAAACCGCAATCTGTGGTCTTCCTTTATTGCCGATTATATTTTACATTCTGAACGATTGATGTTGTTGTGTTTACTTATCGATGGTCGCCATCCTGAAATGGCCATTGATAAGGTGGCCTTTGATTGGCTCGTCGAAGCCGGTGTTCCGTTACAAATTGTAGTGACCAAGGCCGATAAATTGACGGCTAAAGAAAAGTCTGCAAACTTGTCTATTATTAAAGAGCTATATCCAACGGCTACCCCGCCGATTTTGTACAGCTCTTTAAAGCATACTGGACGTGAGCTTTTACAACAACGAATCAATAAAATTTTGGTAGGAGATGAAGCATGAGTCAAACGAACGAATTAGAGATTATGGAACGCATTGCTCTAGATTTAGAGCGTGTCGAAGAGTCTCTTGCATCATCTTTTAATACCGGTGCAGAGGACTTCAATGCACTGATTCGACCGTTATCAGCAGCAGGTGGTAAGCGTTTGCGCGCTCAATTGTGTTTATTGATTGCTAATGCAGGTACATCTATAGAGCGTCAACGCATTAAAATTGCTGAGGCTGTTGAAATGCTTCATTTAGCAACACTTATCCATGACGATGTTTTAGATCAAGCTGAAATTCGCCGTGGGGAGGATACAATTCACATGCATAAAGGCAATAAGGTAGCTATCCTTAGTGGTGATTATTTATTTGCCAAAGCATTTAAAATCGTATCTGAAATGACGAATATGAAGTATCTTCAAGTATTCTCTCATATTATTACATGCCTCGTAGAAGGTGAGTTCATGCAAATGGAAGATGTATATCGCATCGATCAAGGCATAGAGCGTTATATGACAAAGACGCAAAAGAAAACAGCAGACTTCATGGAAGGCTGTATGGAGCTTGGTGGTCTCTTAGGAGATTGGCAAGAGGATGAAATCATAGAATTGAAAAAATATGGTCATGCATTAGGCATGGCATTCCAAATTACAGACGATATTATGGATTATCGTGAAACAGCGGAAACAACGGGAAAGCCTGTAGGGAATGATCTTCGAGAGGGACTATTGACGTATCCGTTATTAAGCATCGTTAACGATGGTAATAAAGATAAATTGCTTGAAGAGATTAAAGGCTTAAATAATGGTGGTAATGAGCAAGACATTATTGATTATGTTATTGCTCAAGGTGGAATTGATAATACATTAGCTGTAGCTGATAAATATTGTAAAGATGCTCTAGCGGCACTCGCTGCAGTGCGTGATTTCCCAGGGAAGGAATTTCTTGTGATGGCTGTAGAAAATCTGGCTGATAGAAAGGTATAATATGGAACCATTCGAACCAAAATCGGATTTCGAATATCCCATGCAAAAACCTTCTTTTGATAGTGTAGTTCGTCAAAAACGGCGTGAAGCAGAACAAAAGTCTGAGCAAGAACGATATAAAGTGGCAACTCAACACATTTCTGAGGATGTGGAAGATGAACCAGTTTATACGGCTATAGAGCAGAAGATGATGGATGAAGCAAGGGAATTGTCCCTTGTAGGACATCTTTCAGAGCTGCGAAAACGATTGATTATAATAGCTGTAGCGGTTATTGTGGGAACTTGTATTTCTTATTATTATGTAGACTTATTATTGGAAATACTCCTAAAACCGGCTGGCAAGCTCTATTATATGAGACCTACTGAAGCATTTTTTACATATATGAAGGTGTCTGTTGTAGGTGGCTTAGTCATAGCCGCTCCCATTATATTGCATCAGATTTGGCTATTTGTTAAGCCTGCACTAACTGTGCGAGAAAAGCAGCTATCTAACTGGATCTTACCAGTAGCAATTGGTCTATTCGGGATAGGTATTGTATTTTCTTATTTTCTCGTATTGCCTGCAGCAGTGAAGTTCTTTATGGGCTTTGCTACAGATGAATTACAGCCGATGTTTTCTATTGGTCAGTATATGGACTTTGTATTATCCTTTGTACTGCCCTTTGGATTTATCTTTGAGTTGCCGTTGATCTTAATTATTTTGGGATATTTCAACTTAATTACATCACGCTTTTTAAAAACGAAGCGAAAGATATTTATTCTTATATCCTTTATCATAGGTGCTGTCATTTCACCTACACCGGATATGTTCTCGCAAACGATGATTGCATTACCTATGATATTGCTATATGAAACAAGCCTATTTGTATTGGCTAAAATTATGAAGCGCTAAGGAGTCTTTTAGGAGGAACGATGAAAACCTACGAAAATTTAACCACATATAATCCTGGTGAAATAGAAGGCAAATGGTATTCTTATTGGGAAAATCAAGGATACTTTCACGAAGAAGTAGACACGAATAAAGAGCCATTTAGTATCGTATTACCACCTCCTAATGTAACTGGTATGTTGCATATGGGGCATGCCCTTGATAACACATTACAAGACATCCTCATCCGTTTCAAACGCATGCAAGGCTACAATGTATTGTGGATGCCAGGTACAGACCACGCTGGTATTGCTACACAAATCAAAGTAGAAGAGATGCTTGCTAAAGAAGAAGGAAAATCTCGCTATGATTTGGGCCGTGAAAAATTCGTAGAGCGCGTGTGGGAATGGAAAAAAGAATATGGTGATACTATTGTAAAACAAATCCGTAGCCTTGGCGCATCCTGTGATTGGAACCGTGAGCGATTTACTTTGGATGAAGGGTATTACCATGCAGTGCGCGAAGTATTTGTAAGCCTTTATGAAAAAGGTTTGATCTATCGCGGTGAACGCATCATCAACTGGTGTCCTCGTTGTGCCACTGCGTTATCTGATGTTGAAGTTGAGCATGAAGACGAACATGGCCATTTATGGCATATTAAATATCCTGTAAAAGGTGAAGATAATCGTTTTGTTGTTGTTGCTACAACTCGTCCAGAAACAATGTTTGGTGACGTAGCAGTAGCAGTAAATCCTGATGATGATCGTTATAAAGATCTCATTGGTAAAACATTGATCTTGCCATTTGTTAATCGAGAAATTCCTGTAATTGCCGATGACTATGTAGATGCTAGCTTCGGTACAGGCTGTGTAAAAATTACACCTGCTCATGACCCTAATGACTTTGAAATGGGCCAACGTCATAATTTGGAATCCATCGTTGTTATGAACAATGATGCAACAATGAATGAAGGTGCTGGCAAATTTAATGGCTTACCTCGTGAAGAAGCGCGTAAACAAGTATTAGCAGAACTTAAAGAATTAGGCCTACTTGAAAAAATTGATGATCATGACCATGCAGTAGGTCATTGCTCCCGTTGTAATACAATCATCGAACCAATGGTATCTAAACAATGGTTCGTAGATATGAAACCATTGGCAGAGCCAGCTCTTAAGGTTGTTAAAGACCACGAAGTAGAGTTCGTTCCTGAACGTTTTACAAAAACATATGTGAATTGGCTTGAAAATATCCGCGATTGGACTATTTCTCGTCAATTGTGGTGGGGCCATCGTATTCCTGCATGGTATTGTGATGACTGTGGTGAAACGATCGTTAGCCGTGAAGATATTACAGAATGTCCTCATTGCCACGGTCATGTTACACAAGATCCAGATGTTCTTGATACATGGTTTAGCTCTGGTTTATGGCCATTTGCTACAATGGGTTGGCCTAAGCAAACTCCAGAACTTAAACAATGGTATCCAACAAGTGTGCTTGTAACTGGTTACGATATCATCTTCTTCTGGGTTGCTCGTATGATCTTTATGGCTCTTGAGTTTGAACATGAAATTCCATTTAAACATGTATTTATTCATGGTCTTGTTCGCGATAGCCAGGGCCGTAAAATGAGTAAATCTTTGGGCAATGGTATTAATCCGCTTGAAGTTATCGACCAATATGGTGCTGATGCATTGCGCTTTACTCTTGTAACTGGCAACACACCTGGTAACGATATGCGTTTCTATATGGAACGTGTTGAGGCTAACCGTAACTTTGCCAATAAGATTTGGAATGCATCAAAATTTGTATTGATGAACCTTACAAATTATGATGAAAGTTTCGTTCCAACAGCAGATGATTTGACATTAGCAGACCAATGGATTGTTCAAAAATACAATGAAACAGTACAAAGCGTAACATCTAATCTCGATAAATTCGAACTTGGTGAAGCGGCAAGTTCCGTATATGATTTCATTTGGAATACGTACTGCGATTGGTACATTGAATTAGCGAAACCTCGTTTGTATAGTGAAAGCAACGAACGTGATCGTCGTACAGTTCAATATTTACTTGTAACAATCTTACGTCATATGCTCGAATTATTACATCCATTCATGCCGTTCGTAACTGAACATATTTGGCAACATTTGCCACACGAAGGGGACAGCATCGTTGTTACTAAATGGCCTGGAGCATTGAAATTCGATAATCTTGAAGGGGCAGCACGTCAAATGGAAGTTATGATGGATGCTATCAAAGGTATTCGTAACATGCGTGCTGAAATGAATGTGCCTTTAGGTAAAAAAGCTGAGGTTATCGTAGCGCCAACAGATGAAGCATTAGCTAAAACTGTAGCAGAACATAGTGACTACTTCGTAACATTGGCTTGGGCTGAGAAAGTAACAATTCTTAGTATCGATGATCCAAAACCAGAAAATGCAACTGTAACCGTTGTCAATGGTATGGAAGTATATCTCTTACTTAAAGACTTGATTGACGGTGAAAAAGAAAGAGAGCGTATTGCAAAGGAAAAAATCCAAATGGAAAAAGAAATTTCTCGTTTGGAAGGTAAATTGTCTAACCAAGGCTTCTTAGCAAAAGCTCCTGAAGCTGTAGTAGCAAAAGAAAAAGAAAAGTTAGAAGAATATAAACAAAAACAACAAGCGTTATTGGAACGTGAAGCGTTCCTTGAAACCTTATAATAGGAGGTTTATATGACATATCAGGAGGCCTTAGCCTATTTGGAGCAGGCATCTTCATTTGGTATTAAACCTGGTCTTGAACGAATTACGGCTCTTATGGATGTGTTAGGGAATCCACAAGAAGATTATAAAATTGTTCATGTTACAGGTACAAATGGTAAGGGCTCGGTTACCTCATATATTTCCTACGCACTGTTTACAAGTGGATTACGGGTGGGGCGATTTACATCGCCTCACCTTCAATCCTATACGGAGCGTATTCAAATTAATGATGGAAATATAACAGAGGAAGCCTTTGGAAAATTAATTAGTCGCGTAAAGGTTGCAGTAGATACTATTATTAGTAATGGAATAGAAGCGCCAACACAATTTGAAATATTAACAGCTGCTGCATTTTTATTCTTTAAGGAGCAAGGTGTCGACTATGCTGTAGTAGAAGTTGGTTTAGGTGGCTTACTAGATTCTACTAATATCGTGACTCCAAAAGTATCTGTTATTACTAATGTAACAATAGATCATCAAGCATATTGTGGTGATACTGTCGAGGAAATTGCACGCCATAAAGCGGGGATTATCAAATCTAAAGTGCCTGTAGTGACAGCTGCACAAGATACACCTCTTAATGTTATTGAGGACGTAGCTAAAAAACAACATGCTAAGCTTTATGTTTTTAATAAAGATTTTGGTATCGATAGCCGCAGCGCTGTAACGGGTGGCCAAATGATTACGGTTAGTTCTAACGATGCTGCACCTGCTATGCTGTTTACGACGATGGCTGGCATTCACCAATCTGTAAATCTCGCTTGTGCATTGATGGCTGTACGCCTGTTGATGAAAGAGGATACGAACATCAGTGAAGAAACAATGCGTGAAGGATTTGCTCGCACTACGTGGGCGGGGCGCTTTGAAGTTAAACGAGGCTTAGATCGTACCTTTATATTTGACGGTGCTCACAATGCGGCCGGGGCTGAGTCTTTTGCCATGACGTACAATGAACTATTTAAGGACACACCGAAAACGGTGGTAATGGCTATCCTTAAAGATAAAGATCAAGAGGCTATTATTCGTGAAGTGGTTAAATCTGGCGACACAGTCCTCGCTGTACCTGCACCAACAGATAGAACAGAGGTACCTGAAAACTTGGTTGAAATGATTCGTCGTACTGTACCTAAGGTGACGGCTCAAACTGCAGAATCTGTTGAGGCTGCATTAGCATTGGCATACAAACATACAAAGACTGGTGATATCATTGCTGTATGTGGTTCTTTATATATTCTAGGGGATGCTCGTCAGTGGTTTTTCCATGAGATGAGCCATTGAGGTGAGAATATGGAACTCTCACTCATTCCTAATCAGAAACGACTTACCTTTTATATTGAACGATTAATCTATGGTGTTGTCATTGCGATGCCACTTCAGCCAATGGTGGGAGATGTACTTCTCTGGTTGGCTATAGGTCTAGCATTATATGATTTGATTTCTAGTAAATCATTGAGTTTGCCGACAGGTTATTTATCTTGGACTGTTATGATCTTTGTTATCTGGACAGGTATATCGTCGTTAATGTCCCCAAACTGGGATTGGTCTATTCAGAGCTGGTTCTACCAAATTGTAGCGGGTGGGGGCATGTACTATTTAGTTCGTACCTATATCCGAACACCTAAACAGTGGAACTATTTTCTTCGTGCTTTTTTAGGTACAGCCGTTCTTGTATGCATTATTGGGGCCTATCAGTATATATTTGTTCCCAATATACATATAAAAGAATGGGTTGATGCAGCACAATTCCCTAAATTGATGCGTCGAATGGCGTCTACATTGCAAAATCCTAACTTGTTAGGGGCTTATCTATTGATGGTACTAAGTGTATGTATTAGCTATATTCTTGTTTATATGAAAGAGAATCGTACTCGTGAAGTTGTTACAATGCTGATTATTGGTGTTGTATTATTTTTAACGATGTTATTAACCTATTCGCGTGGTATTTGGATTAGTTTTGCGGCCATGATTCTGTATTGGGCTATTTTCGTAGAACGAAGACTATTCTTATCCTTGTTAGTGGTACCGTTAATTCTATACTTCTATGAAGGGGAAGTTGCTTCGCGACTTTGGTCTATATTCCAAGGTCATGATACGTCATCAGATCTTCGCTGGGCTCTATGGGACAGCACAATGTATATCGTACGAGAAAATTCAATCTTTGGTATTGGGTGGAATACATTTTACTTAGTTTATCCAGAGTATAACTATTACATTCAAGGTCCTAATGTGTTGATGTATCATGCCCATAATTTATATTTAAATATATTGGCTGAAACAGGTATTCCTGGCTTGCTATCATTCCTAGCAGTTATCGTCGGTCATGTTATTACATCTGTTCGTTTGAAAGGGGATATGTTCCGACAAGCTGCACAGATAGGTATAGGTGCTTTAGCTATCGGAGTTCTTTTTAGTGGATTGTCTGATTTTGAGCTCTATAGCCATCAAGTTACTATTGTTTTTTGGCAACTCCTTGGTTGGGTTGGGGCCTTTGTGAAAGTACAACTTTCCACAAAGAAATATATGTAAAAGGTATATTTTGTATAATCAGTAAGTTTTATGGTAGCGATACAATTTCATAGTATGGTATAATTTATACATACCTTAGCAGGGTAAGCTTAAGTATATTTAACCGGTTTTCTAATGTTAGAATAATTGAACATTATTGCTTGCATTTGAAAACCGGTTTTTTGTATATCTATATTTTTATAGGAGGTGTAGCGGTCAGTTTTTGTATATATTATTTTTTTATTATATTGATAAGGCTCTATATGTTGTATTGAGATAGTTCGATATATATATAAAACAACAATATATACTATTAAATTGATAATTCCTGTGAGTTATATCGGTGTGAATAAAACTTATGTGAAAATGTAAAAACCTATGCGTTTTGGTCATAATGCACAGTCGGAGTGTGATAAAAAATACATTTTAGTCATATAAGTTGACAATACATTGGATGTGGACTACGATGAAGTCGGTTTAAGGAACGTATTAGACCAAAGAGATTCAATTGTCGTTTAACAATGTTACTCTTAAAGGAGATGGTTATGGTGATAGACATCAAAGACCGCGTAAAAAATGTGGACCTGCAAGGTAAAATTGTCACTGCTTATGATGCAGCTCAGTTGATTAACCCTAATGATAAAGTTGGTATTTCCGGCTTTACACCATCGGGTTATGCAAAAGTTGTGCCATTGGCATTGGCAGAACGAATGGAAAAAGAACCATTCAAAATCGATTTGTGGACAGGTGCTTCCGTAGGTGATGAAGCTGATGGTGCGTTAACTCGTGCTAATGGTATTAATCGCCGCTTTCCATATCAAACCAATAAAGATATGAGAAAGGCTTTAAATAGTGGAGATGTTAAATACATCGATATGCATTTAAGCACAATGGCACAAAATATTCGTTATGGATTTTTCGGAGATTTAGATGTAGCAATAATTGAAGTATGTCAAATCAACGAAGATGGTTCTTTAGTACCGACTACCTCTGTTGGTAATTCTCCAACATTTGTTAGTCAAGCTAAAAAGGTTATCGTAGAGGTAAATGTATCTCAACCATTATCCTTAGTTGGTATGCATGATATCTATGAACCGTTAGATCCGCCACATCGTAAACCAATTCCGTTGGAACAGGCCGGCGATCGCATCGGTACAGAAGCAATACCTTGTGATCCTAGCAAAATTATTGCTGTGGTTCCAAGTGATGTACCTGATACAACAAGACCTTTAGCTGCTATTGATGATGATGCAAAGGCAATGAGTCAACATCTTATCAAATTCTTTGAACAAGAAATTGCAGAAGGTCGTTTGCCTAAAAATTTGCTTCCATTGCAATCCGGCGTAGGTTCTGTAGCAAATGCGGTAATTAGTGGCTTGGCTCAAGGGCCTTTCACAGATTTATCTATTTATACAGAAGTAATTCAAGACGGTATGTTTGACTTGATCGATGCTGGTAAAGTAACTGTATGTTCCGGTACTGCATTGAGTCCTTCTCCAGATGGATTGAAACGTTTCTATGCGAATATTGATGAATATCGTAAAAAAATTATTCTTCGTCCGCAAGAAATCTCCAATAACCCTGGTATTGCTCGTCGTATTGGTGTCATTGCCATGAATACCGCTATCGAATTTGATATTTTTGGCAATGTAAACTCTACTCATATTATGGGTAGCAAAATGATGAATGGTGTTGGTGGTTCTGGTGACTTTGCACGTAGTGCATATCTCACTATCTTCTGTACCAATTCCGTTGCTAAAAATGGCGACATCAGTTCTATCGTTCCATATGTATCCCATGTGGATCATCCAGAACATGACACTATGATTTTCTGTACAGAACAAGGTGTTGCTGACTGTCGTGGTTTGAGCCCAGTGGAAAGAGCTCGTTTGATTATTGAAAAATGTGCTCACCCAGACTACAAACCTATGTTAACTGAATACCTAGAAAAAGCATTAGCTGCAACAAAGAATGCCCATACACCAATGTTGCTTGATGAAGCTCTTTCTTGGCATAAACGCTTCACAGAAACTGGAAGCATGAAAAAATAACCTGTTTTTTTAGGAGGATGATGAAAACATGGCTTACGAAAACTTAAAAGCCCAAATTGCTGAGTACAACAAACTTTGTGACGAAAAATGCGCAAAAACTCCAGAACGTCAAAACTTAAAATACAACCGTGTGTATACACCAGTTGATATTGAAGGCTTTGATTATGAACGCGATTTGGGAATGCCTGGCGAATTCCCTTATACTCGTGGCGTACAACCTACTATGTACCGTGGTCGTTTCTGGACAATGCGTATGTATGCAGGCTTCGCTACAGCTGAAGAATCTAACAAACGTTACCGCTACCTAATCGAATCTGGTGCAACAGGTCTTTCCTGTGCGTTCGACTTGCCAACTCAAATCGGTTATGACTCTGATGATGTTATGGCTGAAGGCGAAGTTGGTAAAGTAGGTGTAGCGATTGACTCTTTGGCAGATATGGAAATCTTGTTCGATGGCATCGACCTTGGCAAAGTATCCACTTCCATGACAATCAACGCTCCAGCATCCGTTTTGTTGGCAATGTATATCGCAGTAGCTGAAAAACAAGGTGTACCTTCCACAGAATTGAAAGGTACTATTCAAAATGATATTTTGAAAGAATATGCAGCTCGTGGTACTTACATTTTCCCTCCAAAACCATCTATGCGTTTGATCACTAATATCTTCGAATATTGTTCTCAATACGTTCCAAAATGGAATACAATTTCTATTTCCGGTTACCACATCCGTGAAGCAGGTTCCACAGCAGCACAAGAAATCGCATTTACAATTGCTGATGGTATCGCATACGTAGAAGCAGCTTTGAAAGCTGGTCTTGATGTTGATACATTTGCTGGTCGTCTTTCCTTCTTCTGGAATGCTCATAATAATGTACTTGAAGAAGTTGCTAAATTCCGCGCATCTCGTCGCTTATGGGCAACAATCATGAAAGAACGTTTTGGTGCTAAAAAACCAAAATCCATGATGCTTCGTGTACATACTCAAACAGCTGGTTCCATGTTGACTGCGCAACAAGTTGATAACAACATCGTTCGTGTTGCTCTTCAAACTGCAGCTGCTGTAATGGGCGGTACTCAATCCTTACATACAAACTCTCGTGACGAAGCTTTGGCTCTTCCTACAGAAGCATCTGTACAAGTAGCTCTTCGTACTCAACAAATCGTGGCTTACGAATCTGGTTTGGCTGACGTAGTTGACCCATTGGGCGGTTCCTACTATGTTGAAGCTATGACTAACGCTATCTATGACGAAGCTATGGCATACATCAAGAAAATTGATGAAATGGGCGGCGCTGTAGTAGCAATCGAAAAAGGCTACATCCAAAAAGAAATTCAAGAATCCGCTTACAAATGGCAAATGGAAGTTGAATCTGGCTTACGCACAATCGTTGGCGTAAACAAATTCCAAGTTGAAGAAGAAGCTCCAAAAGACTTGCTTCGCGTAGACGCTTCCGTAGGTGCTAACCAATCTAAGAAAACTCAAGCAGTTCGTGCTAACCGCGATCAAGCCGCAGTTGATAAAGCCTTAGCTGATTTGAAAGCTGGCGCAGCTGACGAATCTGTTAACTTGATGCCATTAATTCTTGCAGCAGTTAAAACATATGCTACTTTGGGTGAAATTTGTAATGTATTGCGCGAAGTATTCGGTGAATACGAAGCTCATTCTACATTATAATATCGGCTGATTTCGGAGGTAATATATCATGGCAGAAAAACGTATTAGAGTAATTGTAGCAAAACCAGGTCTTGATGGTCATGACCGTGGTGCAAAAGTAGTAGCACGCGCACTTCGCGATGCTGGTTTCGAAGTAATCTACACTGGTCTTCGTCAAACACCAGAACAAATCGTTGAAGCAGCGCTTTCTGAAGACGTTAATGTAGTTGCATTATCTCTTCTTTCCGGTGCTCACAATACATTGTTCCCTAAAATTGTTGAACTTTTGAAAGAAAAAGGCATGGGGGATGTTCTTGTAATCGGTGGTGGCGTTATTCCTGACGCTGATATCCCTGGCTTGAAAAAAGCTGGCGTAGCGGCAGTATTCACACCTGGCACACCAACTAGCGATATCGTTAACTTTATTAAAGAAAACGTAAAATAATTGCTTGGGCAAAGAGGGGTGCAACTCTAATAGTTGGCTCCCCTCTATTCCCATATTCGAAGATAGGTGGTGAGGCGAATGGATTTAGTTAAAGGCCTTTTTGAAGGTTCTAGACTAGCCTTAGCACGGTCCATAACAGCTGTAGAAAACGAGTATGATAATGCCATCGATATTATGAAGGCAATTTACCCTAAAACGGGGAACGCACGTATTCTCGGTATTACAGGGGCCCCTGGTGCTGGTAAAAGTACTTTGACCGATAAGGTGGTTAAACATTATTTAGATCAAGGTAAAAAAATCGGCATCGTTGCCATCGACCCAACTAGCCCATTCTCTGGAGGTGCTATTTTGGGGGACCGTATTCGAATGAATGATTTAACATTAAATGAAAATGTGTTCATTCGAAGCATGGGCACGCGTGGTAGTCTTGGTGGATTATCTAAGAAGACTGCAGACGTTGTAAAACTCATGGATGCCTTTGGCATGGATTTAGTAATTATTGAAACTGTAGGCGTAGGTCAATCTGAAGTAGATATTGTAAAAAATGCTGATACTACATTGGTTGTACTGGTTCCTGGTCTCGGTGATGATATCCAAGCTATCAAGGCGGGTATTCTTGAAATTGGCGATGTATTTGCTATCAACAAAGCTGACCGAGATGGTTGCGATCGTTTGAATGTAGAAATTGAAATGATGCTTGACCTAGATTCTCGTGAAGTAAAATGGCGCCCACCAATTAAGCGCACAATTGCTAGTAAAGACCAAGGCGTAGATGAACTTATCGACGCTTTAGATGAACATTTTGAGTATCTTGAAGATTCTGGTGAATTGGAATCTCGTCGGGCAGAACGTACTCGTGATGAAATCATCGCAATGATTAATGAACAAATTGGTCGTTATGTAGCTGATAAAATTGTTACAAGCGACGAATTTAATAGCCAAGTGGCAGCTGTTAATGAACGCGAAAGCGATCCATATACAGTTGTTAATGGCGTAATGACAAGCGTGCTAAAGTAGACGGCGACTACATAGCATTAGAGATTTAGCCTTGAAAAGGAGATAATCAAAATGGCTTTTAAAGTATTACAAGTGGATCACATCGGTATTGGTGTTAATGATTTAGCAGCAACTAAAGAATTCTATAAAAATGCATTAGGCATTGAACATCTTCCTGAAGACGAAATCGTAGAAGAACAAAAGGTAAAAGTATCCTTCTTCCCTTGTGGTGATGCTGAACTTGAATTCTTAGAAACTACAACTCCAGATGGCCCTATCGGTAAATTTATCGAAAAAAATGGCGGTCGTGATGGTATCCAACACGTTGCATTGCGCGTTGATAATATTGAAAATGCTATTGCTGATTTGATGGCTAAAGGCGTTCGTATGATTGACGAAAAACCTCGTTATGGTGCAGGCGGCTCCTCAATTGCTTTCTTACATCCAAAAGCAACTGGCGGTGTTTTGCTTGAATTATGTCAACGTATGAAATAATACAGTATCCAATTCACATCATTATATATGAGTTGTAGATATACATATACATATAATCCTACGTTATATATTAAATATGTATGCTTCTTGAACTTTATTCATTTATGAAATAAAATGATACTGTAACAAGTTTTATTTGGAGGTGCTATAATGGCAACAGTGCAGGAAAAAATCGAGTTATTGCACGAAAAACTAGCTAAAGTTAAAGCTGGTGGCGGCGAAAAACGCGTTGAGAAACAACATGCTCAAGGTAAAATGACTGCTCGCGAACGCTTGGCTAAATTGTTCGATGATAATTCCTTCGTTGAACTTGATCAATTCGTTAAACATCGTTGTGTTAACTTTGGTCAAGACAAGAAAGAATTACCAGGCGAAGGTGTAGTAACAGGTTATGGTACTATCGACGGTCGTTTAGTATATGCATTCGCACAAGATTTCACTGTAGAAGGTGGTTCTCTTGGTGAAATGCATGCTGCTAAAATCGTTAAAGTACAACGTTTAGCAATGAAAATGGGTGCTCCTATTGTTGGTATCAACGATTCCGGCGGTGCTCGTATTCAAGAAGCAGTAGATGCCCTTGCTGGTTACGGTAAAATTTTCTTTGAAAATACAAATGCATCTGGTGTTATTCCACAAATTTCCGTAATCATGGGCCCATGTGCGGGCGGTGCTGTATATTCTCCAGCATTGACTGACTTCATCTACATGGTTAAAAATACTTCTCAAATGTTCATCACTGGTCCTGCAGTAATCAAATCTGTAACTGGTGAAGAAGTAACCGCTGAAGATCTTGGTGGTGCAATGGCTCACAACTCCGTGTCTGGTGTTGCTCACTTTGCAGCTGAAAATGAAGATGATTGTATCGCTCAAATTCGTTACTTATTAGGCTTCTTGCCATCCAACAATATGGAAGATGCTCCATTGGTAGATACTGGTGACGATCCAACTCGTGAGGATGAAAGCTTGAATAGCTTGTTGCCAGATAACAGTAACATGCCTTACGACATGAAAGATGTTATTGCAGCTACTGTAGATAATGGCGAATACTATGAAGTACAACCATTCTATGCTACTAATATCATTACTTGCTTCGCTCGTTTTGATGGTCAATCCGTTGGTATCATTGCTAACCAACCAAAAGTAATGGCTGGTTGCTTGGACATTAACGCTTCTGACAAATCTTCCCGTTTCATCCGTTTCTGTGATGCTTTCAATATTCCAATCGTTAACTTCGTTGACGTTCCTGGTTTCTTGCCTGGCACAAATCAAGAATGGGGCGGTATCATTCGTCATGGTGCTAAAATGTTATATGCTTACTCTGAAGCTACAGTACCAAAAATTACTGTTATCACTCGTAAAGCATATGGCGGTTCCTACCTCGCTATGTGTTCCCAAGATTTAGGCGCAGACCAAGTATATGCTTGGCCTACATCCGAAATCGCTGTAATGGGTCCTGCTGGTGCAGCTAATATTATCTTCAAGAAAGACGAAGATAAAGATGCTAAAACAGCTAAATATGTAGAAGAGTTTGCGACTCCTTACAAAGCTGCAGAACGTGGCTTCGTAGATGTTGTAATCGAACCTAAACAAACTCGTCCAGCAGTTATCAACGCTTTGGCAATGCTTGCAAGTAAACGCGAAAACCGTGCTCCAAAGAAACATGGTAATATTCCATTATAATTCGATTCGGTAAACATATCATCGAATTTGGGAGATACCTTTCTTTACTACTTTTTTAGAAAGGGGAATGATTATGGAAGGACAAGCAGTTACTACCAATCCTTGGTTAATCATGGCGATTAATATGACAGTTGTATTTGCTGTATTGATAGCTTTAGGTATTCTTATGGAAATCGTACATTTAATCGATCCTACTAGGAAGAAAAAAGAAGCACCAGCAGCAACTGCTCCTGTTGCTACTCCAACAGCTACTCCTGTAGCTCCAGCAAATGCATCTGCTCAAAATGAGGATGAAGTAGTAGCAGCTATCGTAGGTGCCATTGTGGCGATGGGGTACTCATCTGAACAAATTGCATCTATTCGACCTACAGCAACTAGTGCTAAATGGCGCTTGGAAGGTCGCTTAAGCGGTAGAGGTTAAAATATTTTTAGGAGGCATTTGTAATGAGCAATGCTACAACAACTAACGGTAAAGCTCCATCTCAAGATGTAGTAGCAGTAATCGTTGGTGCATTAGCGGCAATGGGTTATTCCGCTGATCAAATCGCGCATATCCGTCCAATCGTAAGCTACAATTGGAAAATGGAAGGCCGTTTGCGTGGTAATCGATAAGATAATTGGCTATTTTGATAATCCGTGGGATTACTCAATTTATATGTGTAAAAATATTTATAAGTTTTGTGTAGGAACTACACATTTTGGAGGAATTTAAGATGAAAAAATTCAACGTTACAGTAAATGGTACAGCATATGATGTAGAAGTTAATGAAGTGAAAGCAGCGGCTCCTGCAGCAGCTCCTAAAGCAGCTCCAGCAGCAGCTCCAGCTCCTAAAGCAGCTCCTGCACCAGCTCCTGCTGCAGCAGCAGCTCCAGTTCCAGCAGGTGCTGAAACTGTAAAAGCTCCAATGCCTGGTAAAATCTTATCTGTAGCAGTATCTGCTGGTCAAGCAGTTAAAAAAGGCGAAACTTTGTTGATTCTTGAAGCTATGAAAATGCAAAATGAAATCGCAGCTCCTCATGATGCTGTAGTTTCCGAAGTTCGCGTATCTGCTAACCAAACTGTATCCACTGGCGATGACATGGTTGTTCTTGGCTAATACCAAGTGTTGTATGACGTGGCTGCGCCACGTCATCTAACAATTTTATATTTGTGAAAGGGGAACGCATATGGAGGCTTTTGCTGTTGCGATACAATCTGTTATTAACGATAGCGGGTTCCTCGCATTTACAACAGGCAATGCTATTATGATTCTTGTAGGTTTGATCCTATTGTATTTAGCATTTGCTCGTGAGTTCGAACCATTATTGTTGGGTCCGATTGCGTTTGGTTGTTTACTTGCCAATATTCCTCGTAACGGTTTCGAAGAAGGCGTTATGGCGCTTATTAGTGCAGGTATCTCCCAAGAAATCTTCCCACCTTTAATTTTCCTTGGTGTAGGTGCAATGACTGACTTTGGTCCACTCATTGCCAATCCTAAAACATTGCTTTTAGGGGCTGCAGCTCAAATTGGTGTATTTGCTGCCTTAGGTGGCGCAATGATGCTTGGCTTTACAGCTCAAGAAGCGGCTGCTATTGGTATCATCGGTGGTGCTGATGGTCCTACATCCATTTACTTAGCTACTAAGCTAGCTCCTCATTTGTTAGGTGCTATCGCGGTTGCCGCATATTCCTATATGTCTTTGGTACCGTTGATTCAACCACCTGTAATGAAACTCTTCACTACTCAAAAAGAACGTGAAATCGTTATGGAACAATTGCGCGAAGTAACACGTTTTGAAAAAATCGTGTTCCCAATCGTTGCAACGATCTTCATTTCCTTATTGCTTCCTTCCATTACATCCCTTTTAGGTATGTTGATGTTAGGTAACTTGTTCCGTGAATCTGGCGTAACTGATCGTTTGTCCGATACTTCTCAAAACGCATTGATCAATACAGTTACAATTTTCTTAGCAACTGGTACTGGCTTGACAATGAGTGCGGAACACTTCTTAAGCTTAGAAACCATCAAAATTATTCTTTTAGGCTTATTCGCATTTATTTGCGGTACAGCTGGTGGTGTATTGTTCGGTAAATTGATGAGCTTAGTAGATGGTGGTAAAACAAATCCACTTATTGGTTCTGCCGGTGTATCCGCGGTTCCAATGGCAGCTCGCGTATCTCAAGTAGTAGGTGCGAAAGCTAACCCAGCTAACTTCTTGCTCATGCATGCTATGGGACCTAACGTAGCTGGCGTTATTGGTACGGCAGTAGCTGCAGGTACAATGCTTGCTATGTTGTCTAACCACTAATAATTTAATATTTATTCACCCAGGTGTACCTAAATAGGTACACCTATTGGTGAATCAAAAAGCCCTTGGTCATTATGTAATCATACATAAAAGGGAATATTTGCAATAAATGCTTTTCAGATCGGTCATTAGGTGATTAGCAAGATTTCACAGAATAACCTTCTAGTGCTTTAAATATAGTAGAGGTGGTCACTTGTTATCAATTGAATTAAAAATACTGATTTGTTTTATTTGGGCATTTATTGTTTTTTTTATTACTGCACTGATTATCGGTGCTGAAGGTAAAGCTAAATGGTTTCAGCAGAGAACTAAATATTCTTGGTTTAATCGCCGAGGTTTTCTTGGTGAAACTTTATTATTTGGGTATCCTAAAACAAGAGAGGGATATGGGATTACTTTTATAATGGCCTCTGCCATTGGTATCGTAGGTTATATTTTATATCTCTTATAATTATGTCAGTGCATTTCTCTGAAGGGAGATGATGATGTATGGGTACTGCAGAACAAACCTTAATCGTCCTTGCAGTCATGGCTGTTTTATTCGTTACGGAAATTATTCCTCTAGCTATTACTTCTTTAGGCGGCGCAATTACATTAGGCCTTATGGGTATTATTACTCCTAAGGTTGTATTCTCTGGTTTATCTGATAGTACAGTTGTGTTGTTTGCAGGCATGTTCGTTGTTGGTGCTGCATTATTCTATACTGGTTTGGCTCAAAAAATTGGGGAAACCGTAGTATCTCATGCAGGGACTAGCGAAAATGGCTTGATGCTTGCGATTATGCTTGTAACAGCTACCATGTCCGCATTTTTATCTAACACTGGTACAACAGCTGCTTTACTTCCTGTAGTTGTTGGTATCTGTGCTGTTGCTAAGATTCCTGCATCTCGTCAATTGATGCCTTTAGCATTCGCTGCAGGTATCGGTGGTATCATTACAATGGTTGGTACACCACCTAATATCATTGTAAGTGGTACATTGACTAAATTTGGTATTGAACCATTTGGTTTCTTTGAGTTTGCTTGGATTGGCATTCCTTTGACTATCGCTACTATCGTATTCATGATGCTCATTGGTAAACATTTATTACCTAAACATGAAATTACTGATGCCGGTGATGTAGAACAAGAAGTAGCTGCTGAAGATATTTCTAACGATCCTAAGAAACAATTGTTCTCCGGACTTATTCTTTTAGGTGTAATCCTTGCCATGATTTTAGGTGAACCATTGAAAGAACACTTTGGTATTAACTTACCGTTGAGCATGGTTGCTGTTATTGGTGCAATGCTTTGCGTATTAACTGGTTGTTTGAATGAAAAACAAGCTTACACATCTATTGACTGGGTAACAATTTTCTTGTTTGCTGGTATGATGCCAGTGGCAGCTGCACTTGATCAATCTGGTGCAGGTAAAATGATTGCTGATGCAGTAATTGGTGTTATGGGTTCCGATCCTAGTCCTTACTTTGCAACAGGCGTATTGTTTATTTTGTCTTGTGTTATGACGCAATTTATGTCTAATACTGCATCTTGTGCATTATTGGCTCCTATCGGTATCTCCATTGCTCAAGGTATGGGTGCTGATCCTCATGCTGTATTGATGGCTATCGGCGTTGCCGCATCCTGCGCATTCGGTACACCTGTAGGTACACCTCCAAATACATTAGTACTTGGTCCTGGTCAATACAAATTTACTGACTATGTAAAAGCTGGCGTTCCATTGATTTTAGTTTGCTTCGTAGTAAGCTTAATTATCATTCCAATGGTATGGCCATTCTTCCCTGGTAAATAATAGGGAATAGGTTACTCTACTATACAAGCACACACGAGGTCGAATCGTAAGATTCGGCCTCGTTTTTTATGATTTTAGTCTATATGATTTTAATATAGATTACATATAAGTGTAATCAAAAGCAATATGAATTAAACTAATTTGCATGATTAATTTTACACAATTGACTACATCGAAAAAAATATGATATAGTATATTGTGTAAGATATAATAATGTAATGTTGAATAAGGAGGTCATCTATGACAAAAGAAAGATTTAACATGTTAGTTGGTTCTATTGGTGCATTTATTGGTGTATTTGTATTTTTAGCCTATATCCCACAAATAATTGCTAATCTTCATGGTCAACCTAGTCAACCATGGCAACCATTATTTGCAGCAGTATCCTGTTTGATCTGGGTATTATATGGTTGGACAAAATCACCTAAACGTGATTATATTTTAATCGTACCAAACCTTGCAGGCGTTATTTTAGGTACACTAACATTCTTAACATCTTTCTAAGTGCTATAAGAAGAAAATAAATAGTATTATTGTTATATAGTGAATAATAGTAAAGATATTACTTTACTATATAAATATAAATGAGGTCGAATCGTATGATTCGGCTTTTTTAGAGTGAATTTTATATGTTAAATTAAAATATTAATAAGCAATTAATCTACTATAATAAAAAATAAATTTTTATGATAATAAATATTGATAATTGAATTCCTAGTATAGTAGTACGTATTTTAATTGAAATGATAATTAGTGTATTCTCAATTATTGATTATTAAACTCAATTACATAAATGAAAAGAAATATCAAAATATATATAAATATAGGCTTTTTATGATAAAAAGGAACAATTATTATGCAAAATATTATATAATTTTTTATCATTTTCATTTGACTTTCAATTTGAACTGTGTGATAATGAGAACATAAGTTGAGGCAAGTGCCTTTCTAAATGATAATAAAAAGTTCTGATCTATATTTTGATGGAGGTCCTAATTATGAGAGTTATTGCTGATGGTTGCATTAAATGTGGTTCTTGCGCATCTGTTTGCCCAGTTTCCTGCATTACTGAAGGCGAAACTAAATACGAAATTGGCGATGCTTGCATCGATTGTGGTTCTTGCGAATCCGTTTGCCCAGTTTCTGTAATTTCCGCTGAGTAATCACAAATAAAACACGCCCCTCATTGAGGGGCTTTTTATTTTGCCTAAATTTGCGTAACTTAGTATAATAGGACTATTAAGAATTATATTATAGTAAGGGAGTTAATCTTGTTTTATACAGTACTTATCATTTGGTTATTATTGGACCAATTAACTAAATATTATGTAATGAATCATTTTTTGTTAGGTGAATCTTTACCTGTTATTCCTAATGTATTTCATCTTACCTATATTATCAATCGCGGTGCAGCCTTTGGCATGTTAGCGAATCAACGATGGTTTTTTTTACTAGTAGCTTTTATTCTATTAGCTGTTTGTGCTTTTTATTGGAAGCGATTAGCTAAGGGCCATTGGACTTTGCAAATCGGATCCGCCTTATTAGTCGCAGGTGCAATTGGTAATGGCATTGACCGATACATGATTCATGGGGTAGTGGACTTTTTTGATTTTCGTGTATGGCCTATTTTTAATGTGGCAGATATTGGTATTTGTATAGGTGTAGCTTTTGTTGTATTTTATTTGTTTTCATTGAAAGAGGACCATGAATAACTTTCATCATTAGGACCCTTTATAAATCATTGACTTGATTCGTCAATAAATATATATCTTATACTTGACTCAAAGAGGAATAGAGGATGAATGAATATATTGTAAGTGCTGAGCAAGAAGGCATGAGACTAGATGTATTTTTAACTGAACAGATGGAAGGATCTCGTAGCTATATTCAAAGTTTAATTAAAGGTGGTCATGTTACAGTAGGTGATAAAGTAGGGAAGGCTAATCTTCGGCTTACACCTGATACCGTAATTCATGTAGAAATCCCAGAGCCTGAATCGATTGAGGTTAAACCTGAGGATATCCCTTTAGATTATTTATACGAAGATCACGATATTGTTATTGTTAATAAACCTCGTGGCATGGTGGTGCACCCTGCAGTAGGAAATTATTCTGGAACCCTTGTAAATGCTCTATTATTCCATTGTAAGGACCTATCAGGCATTAATGGTGAAATTAGGCCAGGTATTGTGCATCGCTTAGATAAAGATACGTCTGGCGTTATGATGGTGGCAAAAAATGATGCAGCGCATATTGGTTTAGCAGAACAAGTAAAAGCACATTCTGCAAGACGTACGTACTGGGCGCTAGTACAAGGCAATATTGTAGAAGAAAAGGGGACTATAAAGGCGCCTATTGGACGCCATCCTAAGGACCGTATGAAAATGGCTGTTGTCTTTGAAAACAGTAAAGATGCAGTAACACATTTTAAAGTATTGGAGCGTTATGGTCATCAAACATTGGTTGAATGTAATTTGGAGACTGGCAGAACCCATCAAATTCGTGTTCACTTTGCTCATATTGGACATCCTGTTGTTAATGACCCATTTTATGGATATAGACGTATGGATTTTCCTATAGAAGGGCAAGCATTACATTCTAAATCGTTAGATGTTAAACACCCTATTACAGGTGAAGAAATGCACTTTGAAGCACCGGTACCAGCTGATTTTGAGGCGTGCTTAGAATTTGCTAAGACCTACCGTGAAGATAAACGAAAATAGTCTAAATGTTTACATTGATTGTTTAAGTACTTATTTTTACTACTTATTTGGATATAGGGGCATAGAACAATCCTATGCTGTAAGGGCGTATATATGGAAAAGAAACGCTTATTAATGGATCAAGACGCTATAATGCGTGCGATTCGTCGTATTAGTCATGAAATTTTAGAACGCAATAAAGGTTTATCTAATGCGTTAATTGTAGGTATTGAACGGCGTGGTGTCATTTTGGCAAAACGTTTACAAGCGGAAATTGAGCGTATAGAAGGTATTCATATTGATTGTGAGTCTTTGAATGTTGCAGTGTATCGTGATGATCGTGATGCTCGTCCTAAAGAGGGGGAACCGTGTACGATTGATACAACGGAAAAGACAATTATCCTTGTAGATGATGTTTTGTATACGGGCCGTACTATTCGTGCTGCTTTAAATGCATTAATGACGGCTGGCAGACCAAGATCTATTCAATTGGCCGTCCTCGTCGATCGTGGTCATCGTGAATTGCCTATACGAGCGGACTATGTAGGTAAAAATATTCCTACATCACATCTTGAAAGTGTACGCGTTGCCGTCGCTGATCTGGATGGTGAAGAAGGGGTTACAATACAGGAATAATCTGTATTGTAACCCCTTCTTCTTTTTGAGTATTACTATATAATAAGATGATTAACTTAATAAAATTAAATTATTTGACTCTTATATTTATGTGCAGAATGTTTCTACCAGATTGTAGTTCTGCTTATTTTATGTATTGTGGCGTATAGGTGTAGTCCATATGACCCATTCGTTTAACTTCATTATGTAAGCATAAGGCTTGTATATCTGTAGCTAATGTATCAATTTGATGCATCGTTTGTCCCAACGTATTTAATTCATTAGGTGCTTTGGCCCATTTTTGAATAAGTGGTATTTCAAAATCATTTCGAAGCCATTGACGACCTCTATCGTTGAAGGCCAGTAAACGAGCATATTGTGGCGATTCCTGTATAGCACTTTGTAGTAAATCTTTTTGTATTCCTAAGGTGAGATAGGCTCCCATTCGTTGTAAACGGGCATAGGTATAGCGCTTTGATTTTATTTGCTTCATAACCAGGTCCCACGTAGGTTGTTGGGCCGCTTTGGACCATAAGTGTTCAATGCCTTCACTGAACTCTCCAAAGCTTTCTAGCTCCTTAGTTGAAGTACGACGACTTAAGGTATGGACCATATCATAGTAGCGGTTATAGTTTACATAAGCACCATTAGAAATTATATTAGTCATATCGTCTGCAATAGTCTTAGGAATGATTGACTGAAGTTGTAACTCTATTTTACTATTTAGTGTATTTAATTTTGTTAATGTAGTTGCAGTTGAATTTGAATTTGAAGTTGTATTTGTATTTGTATTTGTACTTGCACTGGTCGTTGTATCTATATCTGTAGAAGTGTAGATACTATTTTTATTACAATTGTTACTACCTGTAGCCATATTTGTTATAAGTTTACGCAATGCTGTACCAGAAGGAAAATCTTTTGTAATATTCGCGTCGTGATGATCTGATGTGCGTAAGATTGGTATATATTTTAAGGAAGGATAATAGGTAAGTCCTGCCCGAATATATTCAAGTCCTAACAGTGCATTAGGGGTGTTGAGCATCTCTGTATTAAGGGCTTTACGGAAGGCAGAGCCATAGGACATACCTTCGTTAATATAGGTCCGTAATACTGTTTGAGTACTTTCACAATCCATACGTTTAGTTATATCAACGAGTGTATCTAGATCAGCCGTTTCAGAACCAAAGGAGAGTGCATCGATATGTAAAGCTTTTACCATGCGAATAGCACCTGTTCCAAACAGTTGTGCACTACCCAAAGAATAGAGTGTAGGTAGCTCGATAACGATGTCTGCACCACCGAGAATAGCCCAACGAGCACGGTCAAATTTAGAAAAAATAGCAGGTTCTCCTCGTTGTACAAAGGAACCACTCATGATACAAATGCGCAGCGCTTCAGGATGCTCTTGTGCTAAGGTATGTAATTGATGCGCATGTCCATTGTGAAATGGATTATATTCACAGATGATACCGATTGTTTTCATAGTGACTCCTTTCATTATTGTTAGTGTAACAAAGCGAAGAAATGCTGTAAATAACATTTCATGATATTCATATAAAAGGTCTGGTTATAGAAATGATGTTATGTGCAAATATTAAGTTTAGTATAGATTTTCTTGACACTATAGGCTATAATTAACTGTAAATGCTGAATTGATGTGAGGTATATGATGAAACAAAATTGGAAACGTACATTACAAGGGGCTCTGCTCGGTGCTGTGCTGCTAGCAATGGCGGGATGTGGCTCTACAAATGTAATGGATACATATAGTTTTGGCCATCAAGTTATCCGTGCTGGTCAATCTGAAATTACCATTGCTTTGCCTTATGAAATGGGTAAAAGTACAAAAAATATGTCTGATAAGGGGTATCCAATCGATATTTATGGATCTGTTACAGAACATATGGTAATTGAGGTTGAAGCATTGCGTGCTGGTGACAATAAACCATTGCCTACGGTTGATGAGTTTTTAAATCGCAGCAAGTCTGAATTCACGAAGATGGGCGCAACCATCAAGGAAGAATCTGTAGCTTTACAAGGTACATCTGCAAAGAAGCTTGATGTGACGTATACAACACAAGGGCAAACATTTAGCTTTTCTCAATACGTATTCTTAGATCATGGCGTATTGTGGAATATAGTCTACCAATATCCTGAAAAGGATCAGGTAGGTGCTGATATCAGCAAAGAAATTCAAAACAAGATTCAAGTTACACAACAGAAAGAGGGTTAATCGATGAACGTATTAGTAGTTAACTGCGGTAGTTCTTCTTTGAAATATCAATTACTTGATATGACAACTGAAACAGAATTGGCAAAAGGTCTTTTTGAAAAGATTGGTGATCAAGATGCTATCTTCACTCACAAACGTCCTAATGCAGATAAATTAGAACGCATTGAACCAATTTTGAACCATAAAGAAGCGCTTCGCATTTTGCTAGATATTTTAGTTGATGCTGAATTTGGTGTTATTTCTTCCATGGATGAAATCGATGCTGTAGGTCACCGTGTAGTACACGGCGGTGAAAAATTTGCTGATTCCGTATTGATTACTCCAGCAGTTATGGAAGCATTGGAAGAATGTGCTTCTCTTGCACCATTGCATAACCCACCAAACATTCAAGGTATTGAAGCTTGTGAAGCTATTATGCCAAATGTACCTCAAGTTGCTGTATTTGATACTGCATTCCATCAAACTATGCCAAAAGAAGCATATATGTATGCGCTTCCTTACTCTTATTATGAAGATTATGGTATTCGTCGTTACGGCTTCCATGGTACATCCCATAAATATGTAGCGCAACGTTGTGCAGAATTAATGGGTAAACATATGACTGATCTTCGTATTATCACATGCCACTTGGGTAATGGTTCCTCTGTGGCTGCTATTAAAGGTGGTCGCTCCATCGATACTACAATGGGCTTCACTCCATTGTCCGGCTTGATTATGGGTACTCGTACAGGTGATATTGACCCTGCTATCGTTCCATTCTTGATGGAAAAAACAGGTATGACCTATGAAGAAATTGATAGAGTTATGAATAAAGAATCCGGTGTTTTAGGGATTTCTGGTGTATCCAATGACTTCCGTGTGATTGAAGAAGCTGCTGCTAATGGCAATAAACGCGCACAATTGGCATTGAATATGTTCCATTACAAAGTTCGCCGTGTAATAGGTGCCTTTGCTGCTGTTATGGGCGGTGTAGATGCTATCATCTTTACTGCTGGTATTGGTGAAAACGGTATTGGTAACCGTGATGCAATCTGTAACGGTTTGGAATATTTAGGTACTCGTATTGATTCTGAACGCAATAATGTTCGTGGTAAAGAACAAGAAATTAGTGTTGAAGGCTCTAAGGTTAAAATCTTCGTAATTCCTACAAACGAAGAAATCATGATTGCTCGTGATACTCAACGTATTACAGCAGCGTTGAAAAAATAATATAGTTCGCATCTGAACTGAGTGACTAATAGAGTCATAAAACCCCGTCTATATCTTGGATATAGACGGGGTTTTTGTAGTTTTTATGCATAGAATATCTTATAATAGGATGTATAGTTATTAATTAGTGATTTCTTTAAAAGGGGTAAAGCATGACAGTATTATATGAAGAAAAATCTCAGCGCACCAGAAGTGCAGAGTTATTGGTAGTATTTTTTGTGATTTTATTGTTGTGTGCAGCAGCTTATACAACGTATCGCAGTATTCAATTACATACGGTTTTATTAGCTGAGTATTTTATTGAAATCATGGCCATCATTGTTATGGTTAAACAGGCTGTTAGTAGATATACATATATTTTGACAGATACAAAGCTTGTGATTGAAGAGCACTCTATCTTTAGAAATCGTCATTTTGAAGTAGATTATAACATGATTGATGGGGTGTTCAAGTTTGAACGTGAGTTGTTGACAAATATTAAATACCGCTATAAATATAGAAAATGTTCTACCTCTGACCCGCGCCCGATTTGGTCTCTTGTGTATTCTATTGTAGATGGAAATAAAGTTAAAAATGGTCGTTTGCTGTTGAAAGCCGACGATAGATTCTTTGAAATATTAGAAGAGCATGTGCCTGGCCGTATTCGTGTGCCTCAAGCGGATATTGTATTTTATGCAGCGGTGCGAGCTGATGCGGTAAAACATGGGGAAGATGTACAAGAATATTATGAAAGATTAATTTCTTCAAAAGAAGATAAAGGAACAACTATGTAAGGGATGGTAAGTTCTGGGGGATAGGCAGGATAGTTTAGTTATACCAAGAATTTTATGTACAAGTTTTTTAATACGAAGGAGCGTATATGGCTGGATTATATTTGGCGAGTCAATCACCACGTAGAACTGAATTATTAACACAGGTTGGGATTGATCATACTGTTGTATCCAGTACTTATGAGGAATCTAATGAGGGTTACGACAACCCTATTGAAATGGTGAAAGCCCAAGCATTAGGTAAGGCTCGTTGTGCTGTAGGTGTTCCAGACGGAAGTATTGTGTTAGGCGCAGATACTATTGTTGTCCTTGATAATAAAGTATTAGGAAAGCCACATGATGAATCCGATGCACGCCATATGTTGGAGCATTTATCGGGTAGAGCACATTCTGTAATCACTGGAGTCGCGTTACTCATCAAAGGGGAGGAGATAGTTTTTCACAATGAAACAAAAGTATATTTTAAACAATTAGCACCCTTTGAAATTGAGTCTTATATTGCTAGTGGGGAACCGATGGATAAGGCTGGAGCTTATGGCATCCAAGGAAAAGGTGCATTATGGGTAGATAAAATAGAGGGCTCTTATACTAATGTGGTAGGGTTACCAGTTGAACATGTATACGAGGAACTGTGCAAGGCGTTAGGGGCAAAATAGTACTAGCGTATTAGACAGATAGTGATATAATTGGCTGTGCTGTGCTGTGCTGTGCTGTGCTGTGCTGTGCTGTGCTGTGCTGTGCTGTGCTGAATAATTTTTAAGAGAGTAGATGTGTTTATTGTTTGATTTACAAATGGTGTTATCTATTTGAATGGAGAGATTCTATGGAAGTACCAACAGTAAGTGTAAAAGATATGCTACCATTCCAGCGCCCGCGAGAAAAATTTCTCGCCTTAGGCCCTTCACATATGGCGATGGAGGAGTTGTTGGCTATTTTATTGCGTACAGGGGTAAAGGGGCAATCTGCGATTTCTTTGGCAAGTGATATCGTACAATCCTTTGATGATGGCGTATATGGTCTTAACCGAATGACCGTAGATAATCTAACCAAAATCAAGGGTATTGGTAGAGATAAAGCAGTGACGCTATGTGCAGCACTTGAAATGGGTAGGCGTCTAGGGGAGCTTAAGATTAAAGAGACTTATGAAGATTTTTCGCAACCTTTTGTAATAGCTCAATATGTGATGGAACGACTGCGGCACGAAGATGTGGAACATGTGTGGGCTGCCATGCTAACATCTCGAAATAAGCTTATTCAGTTGGAGCATATCTCTAATGGTGGATTGGTATCAAGCCTTGTAGAGCAAAGAGCAGTATTTAAAAAAGCTATAGCATGCAATGCGGCGGCTATTATTCTAATCCATAACCACCCGTCAGGTGATAGTAGACCAAGTGATGAAGATATACGGCTAACGAAAATGTTTGTTAGTGCTGGTCAATTTATGGGGATTCCTGTACTTGATCATATTGTTATAGGGGATAATGAATTTACGAGCCTCAGCGAAATTGGTAAATTGAGCTGAGCCTAAATAAACTGAACAAAGCCAAGTAAGATTATTAAAAGCACTCATTTTGAACTATACCTAATTTTGACGCATGGGTAAGTTCCTATAAATGAGTGCTTTTCCTTATTGTGTATGAGATTATATGTATGAAGTTATGTAATTTTTATGTATGACTTATGAGTACAGGGATTATGCGTTATCTGTGCTTTTAACAAAAGGAAAGGTACTGATATCAATGGAAAAAGTCGCGTTATATATGGTAAAATGGAATGATGATGTAATGAAGGAGAAATTACTATGAGTTCCATTTTACCTACTCTAGGAAAAGATGTAAGTATAGATATTGGTTCCATACAAACGCGCCTCATGGGGGGGACGCGAGGGACTGTTATAAGCGAACCATCGATTATAGCAACTGATACAAAACAAGAAAAAGTAGTAGCCGTTGGTGATGAAGCGGCGCGCCTCGTATTGCGCATGCCCGATATGTGGCGTCCGTTAACGCCTTTAAAGGATGGATTTATCGTTGACTATCGTGTTATGCATACTATGCTTAGCTACTTTCTTAATAAGGTGTCTAATGCGTTGCGTCGAGCCCGCGTTGTCGTAGGGGTTCCTTGTGGCATGACCGATGTTGAGCAACGAGCTATGATGGATGCTGTTATTCAAGCTGGTGCTCGAGAGGTATTCCTCATTGAACGACCTGTGGCAGCTGCTATTGGTTGTGGTGTGCCTATCTTTGAAGCGCAAGGATCTATGGTTATTGACATCGGTGGTGGCACTATTGATATGGGGATTGTTTCTTTAGGTGGTATCGTAGATAGCAAAACAATTCGTTTTGGTGGTTCTGATATTAATAATGCCTTATTGCGCTATGTGCGTGAGTGTTTTGGCGTTATCGTATCTGATGAGACCATATTAGATATTAAGCATACATTAGGTACAGCTATCGCTCCTTTAGAGGATGCAGAGTATGCCTTTCAGGGGCGCGATATGATGAACGGCTTAGGTAGACGTTGTGTGATTCATCAATCTGAAGTGTACCAAGTTGTAAATGAATGTTTGATAGGACTCTTGGATGAGGTTAAGCAAATGATTCGTGCTACGGCACCAGAAATCGTGGCTGATATTATGCAACATGGCATATGGCTTACTGGCGGTACGGCAAGACTATCTGGCTTAGCGGATCGGATTGGTACTGAAGTAGGTGTACCTGTTCACGTTCCTGAAGCACCTGAAACAAAAGTTGTGGTAGGCCTTAATGGGGCCTCATCTGATTTGGTGAGCTTATCGCGTTTTATTGTAAATTCTAAGAATAGAAAGGGCCGAGACTAGCATGATACAGTCAGATAAAAAGTTAATTATCATCGTTGTCATTGGTTGTATCCTAATGGCATTGCTCGGCTTTGCGTGGAAGCAACGGACTAGTATTCCCTTTGTTACGGTTACCCTTGAAGGAATTACAACGCCTTTCTCTTATGGGTCAGCTCGTTTATTAGAGGGCGTCCAAACTAGCTTTACAGTACTTAATAATGCTATTTTCTCTACTATCGAACGTGAAGAGGAAGCATCTCGTAAAGCTACATTGGAACAAAAGGTAGTTAACTACGATGAAGTAGTAGCAGAGAATATTCGCCTTCGTCAGCTTTTAAACTATAAGAGTAGCCATCCAGAATTCTCCATGACCCTAGCAGGTATCATTACAAAGGATTACGGTACTTGGACAAATACTTTCACCATTGATAAAGGGAGTGAAGAAGGTATGGCAGTTAATATGGCTGTTGTTGTACCTAGTGGTGTCGTTGGTTTTATTACAGATGTATATCCGCATTCTGCTCGCGTTCAAACCATTCTTGATCCGCGTAGCGCAATAGGTATCCTTGTACAACGACCTGAATCTCGTTTGTCTGGCGTTGTAAAAGGTAATGGCAATACACCTCGTACACCATCTATGGTAAATATTGCTCGCGATGGTGATGTATTGGTAGGTGATAAGTTGATTACCTCTGGATATGGAGGCATTTATCCGAAAGGTCTACCTGTTGGCAACGTGCAATCTATCGAAAATGATTCGGAAGGATTTGTTAAAAATGCGGTAGTCACACCGAGTGTAGATTTTCATCGTTTAGAAGAAGTTTTTGTGCTTACCTCGTCTTCTCTAAGTGCACCACAAAAACCAGAACTTGAACCTAAACTTGTGCCTCAAACACAACGAGATCAAGTAGAGGGTGCAAAGGGGGCCGTTAAACAATGATGCGTCTAGCTTTAGTTCTCTCTGGATTTTTAATATATTTTATACAAGCGCAATTATTGCCTACTATTTTTCATACAAATTGGTTACCAAACTTAATTTTGACGATAATTGTTATGATTACTTTATTTAAAGGTCGTCGTATGGGGCTGATATCCGCTGTTGTTGGGGGTATCGTACATGATGTATTGATATCTAACTTTTTTGGGCTCCATCTATTCCCTTACGTAATTGTGGTATACCTACTATCTGCCGTAAAGCATCGTATCTATGAAGAACGCTGGTATTGGTCTAGCGGTATAGTAGCTATTTGTACGCTACTAGATGGCGTTATTCGTAGCTTTATGATATTAGCTAGTGGTGGCGATTTGCACTTTGGACTATACTTGTGGCATATGGTATTACCCGTGATGTTCTGGAATGGCTTGTTAGGCGCTATTGTGCATGGTTTGTTATGGCGTAAAGATGATGAACAACAAGGTTATATTTGGTAAGGATTAAGGGGGTGAAAGAGTGCTTGAAGGCCTCTATAAACGAAGAAAAACGAATCGCTTTGATGTACTCTTTTACATTGTAGCCGGCATATTTATAGTCTTGGCATTACGCCTGATGTCGTTGCAAATCTTGTCTGGTGGTTATTACCAAGCTAAGGCAGAAGGCAACCGTTTGCGCATGGTATCCATGACAGCTGCTCGTGGTATTATGTACGATCGAAATGGTCAGATCTTAGTAGGTTCTAGACCGGCATACACTATCTCCATTTTGCCTACGGGGAAGGCTCTAGACGAAGGTGAAGTTGCTAAGTTGGCAACTTTGCTGAAAATTAAACCAGAAGATATTACAAAAAAGGTAAATGATCATAAATATGGTTATGAGCCAATTCGTATTGCTAATGATATTTCTATGGATGTAGTTACAAGCATCGAAGAGCATCGTCATGAATTACCAGGTGTTACCATAGATGTAGAACCACTTCGCTATTATCCATATGAAACGATGGCTTCTCAGCTCTTTGGTTATGTGGGTGAAGTGAGCGAAGAAGAATTAGAAGAGCTAAAACAGCAAGATCCAAATACCCTTATTAGTGGTGGTACTATTTTAGGCCGTTCTGGTCTTGAAAAACTATATGATTCCATCTTGCGTGGTACTGATGGTGGTAAACAGGTAGAGGTTGATGCTACAGGCCGACCGGTTGCGGAGGTAGATAGAAAGCATACAGTGCCTGGATCTAATATCCATTTGACAATAGATGCAAATCTACAAAAGGCTGCTGAAGAAGCTGTTAAGAACCAATTAGAACAGTTGCGTGCCCAAGGCATTCCAGCTCAAGGAGCTGCTGTAGTAGCAATGGATCCAAATACGGGTGCCATTTTGGCCATGGTCAGCGCCCCTGAGTTTAATCCTAACTGGTTTGCGAAAGGGATTACAACGGCACAGTGGAATCAATTGAATAACGATAAGAATCATCCATTTGATAATAAGGTTATTTCTGGTGAATATCCACCAGGTTCTCCGTTCAAGATTATTACAGGTACGGCGGCTTTAGACCTGAAAAAGGTTACCCCTGAAGAAATGATTTTTGATAGTGGTAAACATTGGCTTATCGATAAACGAAATGCAGAAGGTGAAGCATTAGGGTGGCTTAACTTTAATAAAGCTCTTGCAAAATCAGATAATGTTTACTTCTATGAAATGGGCAATCGCGTTGGCATAGAAGGACTTGTAAAATATGCTGGCTACTTTGGTATTGGCGAAAAGACAGGCATCAATCTTGTTGGTGAGGCCTCTGGTAATATGGCAAGTCCTGCTTATAAACGCAAAGTGTATGATGAAGATTGGTATTTAGGTGAAACCTTTGATGCGGCCATAGGTCAGTCTTTTACTTTGGTGACACCATTACAAATGGCTGTTATGCTCAGTGAAGTAGCAAATGGTGGCATTAAATACCGCCCATATGTAGTGAGCCGTATTGATAATAAGGATGGCACGCCAAAAGAAATCTTTGGCCCAGACAAGCTCGGTATCTTACCTGTACCAAAAAATATTATGGATCTTGTTCGCGAAGGCTTGCGTGATGTTACTAATGAAGGTGGTACAGCAGGGGAGTTGTTTAAAGGATTCCCTATTGATGTAGCTGGTAAAACAGGTACTTCAGAGAATGCACATGGCAGAGATCACGGCTGGTTTGTAGCCTATGCACCATATGATAAGCCACAAATTGTAGTGGTTGCACTTGTTGAGCAAGGTAGCTTTGGTGCGGGCTCTGCAGGGCCTATCGTACGAGATATATTGGCTGCGTACTTCAATGTACCAGTGAATAAGAAATCTAATGATACAAATAGTAAGAGCAATAAGGAAACTGCTACGGGGACAAGTATTAATAAAGGGCAAAAACCTCAGAATGCGGTAACTAGTGGACAACCAAGAAAGGATTAGTATGGGCGAGATAATCGGCGTTGTATCCGGTAAGGGGGGCGTAGGTAAGACTACGATTACCGCTTGCTTGGGTTCAGCCTTAAGCAATGCAGGGCATCACGTATTGCTCTGTGATGGAGATTTTGGATTGCGCGATTTAGACCTTGTGTTAGGAGTGGCAAATGAAATTATTTACGACGCATTAGATGCGAGCGAAGATAAAGACTATATGGATGATGCCATCGTATCAATTGCTGAAAACTTAGATTTTCTACCAGCTAGCCAAAGTGCTCGTTGGGAAGATATAGGTCGTAAAAAATATAAAAAATTAGTTCGTCGCCTCTCTGAGACATATGACTATATTTTAATTGATGCTCCTGCTGGTATCGGTAAGGGCATAGAGTCTATTTTAGAATTAGTAAATCGCTGCATCGTGGTGACGCATCCTTTATGGGTGTCCTTACGTAATGGGGCGCGCATGATTCAAGTATGTCAAGAACATAATATTCGTGATTATGCTATTGCTTTTAATGCAGTACCTATCGATGGAGAGAATATCAATTTATATGATATGTTAGAAGTCCTTCGCGCTGAATATGTAGGGGCTATAATCCCTTATGATGAGGATATTTTGACCTATACACAAGATGGTCGTTTGTTAGAATTTGTTTCTAGCGAACTAAAAGCTATGTTAGCACCTCTTGTTGATTATGTAACTACCGGTGAGTGTTGGGAAGACTACGATGTACAAAAGCACTTCGATGCTTATGTAACTAAGAAAAAAACATCGAAGGAGCAAGATAGTACACCAAGTCTTGCAACAGTAGGTGAGTCTATTTTTGAGGATTCTAACAATGTTCATTACATTAATCGTGGCGGTTGGACCACGCAACGCTTATTGGTGCAAGGGAAACAAAGCTTGTGGCGCCGTAGCAAGTTGAAATAGGTGATATGATGTGGCGTAAAATATGGACAGATAGCGATTGGACTATCATCATATGTACTATATTACTTGTCGGAATTGGTCTTACAGCTATTGGTAGTGCTACCCATGTGAATCATGAGGCTATCGGTTTTGGTAGTTTAGTGGTAAAACAACTCGTATTCTTTTTAGCAAATATAGCTGTCGTTATAGGCATGCAATTTCTAGATTACCATCGCCTTAAAGGGTGGGGGAATATGATTTATGTGATTACCATGCTTATGTTAATTGCAGTTATGGTAGTTGGTACCTCCGCACTAGGTGCACAGCGTTGGATTCAACTGGGGCCAATTACTATTCAGCCTTCAGAGTTTTCTAAACTATTGATGATTATCTGTATGGCTAAAATGTTAGAACCGCGCATTGGCAAGTTAGATACTTTTAAATCCCTATTAATGCCAGTGTTATATGTAGGGATTCCTATCCTTCTCGTATTCTTACAACCTGACTTGGGGACATCCCTCGTATATATTGCTATATTTGTAGGGATGCTCTTTATATCTGGTATCAAAACAAAGCTTATAAAAATTATTGCGAGTGTGGCTTTACTCTTGATGCCTTTGGGCTGGTTTGTACTGAAAGAATACCAAAAGCAACGTATTCTAGTATTTTTAAATCCAGATATCGATCCCTTTGGTTCTGGCTATCATATTATTCAATCTAAGATTGCCATCGGGTCGGGTATGATTTTTGGTAAAGGTATCTTTAATGGTACTCAAAGTCAGTTGAACTTTTTACCAGAAAATCATACGGACTTTATCTTTTCTGTAATCGGCGAAGAATTTGGCTTTGTAGGATGCATTGTAGTATTGCTATTATTGTTTATGCTTATTTATCGCAGCATTCAAGTAGCATATACCTGCAATGATAATTTCGGTATGTTATTAGCAACGGGTATTGGTACGATGTTTGCCTTTGAAGTGCTCGTAAACGTAGGCATGACGATTGGTATCATGCCTGTAACGGGGATTCCGTTGCCATTCCTTAGCTATGGTGTTAGTGCGCTAACAACTAATATGCTGAGCATTGGCATTTTATTAAATATTGCTAGACAGCGGACAAAATATATATTTTAATATCCTTTCATAGGATTGATTGTGAAAGAAGTCTTTCATTAAAGACGGAGGATGTATGATTCAATTAGATACGTCATGGTTACAACATGTCCAAAAGCCCGCTCGTTACACGGGCGGCGAATACAATAGTATCGTGAAAGATCACAGTACTGTTGATGTAACTATGGCTTTAGGTTTTCCCGATGTGTACGAAGTGGCCATGAGTCATTTGGGCATCAAGATTTTGTATGGTCTCGTAAACCGTCGTGAAGATGCGGTAGCCGAGCGCGTATTTGCACCGTGGCACGATATGGAAGAGGAAATGCGCAAGCGTAATATTCCATTATTTTCCTTAGAAACACGTACGCCTATTAAAGACTTTGATGTGTTAGCATTTACGCTTCAATATGAAATGAGTTTTACTAACATTTTAAATATGCTCGATTTAGCAGGCATTCCTATGTATGCTAAGGAGCGTGATTTAGATTTTCCACTGCTTGTATGCGGTGGCCCTTGTGCGTATAATGTAGAGCCTATTGCTGATTTCTTTGATATCGTATCCCTCGGTGAATCCGAAGAGTGGGGCGATGAATTCATCGACTTATTTAAAGCAGAAAAAGCCAAAGGCTTCCCAGGTGGCAAAGAAGGCTTTTTGCGTAAAGTAGCCCAAATTCCTGGCACATATTGCCCGGCTTTATACGATGTAGAATACACCGAACAAGGCGATTTTAAATCGATTACGCCGCGTTTCGAAGACGTACCTGCAACCGTTGAGAAACGTATTATAGAGGATGTAGAGAATGTATTCTATCCAACAAAGCCTGTTGTACCGTTCCTTGATATAGTGCATGACCGTGCTGTATTGGAGTTATTCCGTGGCTGTACGCGTGGTTGTCGTTTCTGTCAGGCCGGTATGCTCTATCGTCCGGTTCGTGAAAAGACGCCAGAACGTTTGTTACAGATTGCTAAAGATACAATTGCCAATACGGGGTACAATGAAATATCCTTGATGAGTTTGAGCTCTGCGGACTATTCTAAATTGCCTGAACTCGTAGATATGCTCATGGAAGAGTTTAAAGATAAACAAGTTAGCGTTAGCTTACCGTCATTGCGTATTGATAGCTTCTCTATCGATATTGCGAAAAAGGTACAGCAAGTGCGCAAGAGTGGTCTTACCTTTGCGCCTGAAGCAGGTACGCAACGGATGCGTGACGTTATCAATAAGGGCGTTAGTGAAGAAGATTTGTTGGCCGCATGTACTAATGCCTTCAAATCAGGATGGAACACGGTTAAATTGTATTTTATGATGGGGCTTCCTACAGAAACAGACGAAGATTTGGCTGGTATTGCAGATCTTGCGTACAAGGTGCTTGACTTGCACCGTGATATTACAGGCAAACGTAATGGTTCTGTAACGGTGAGCGTATCCTTCTTCGTACCAAAAACACATTCTCCATATCAATGGTATGGTCAAGAAGATGTGGAGGAGATTCATCGTAAACAACGTTACTTGAAGTCTCTCATCAATAATCGTAACATTTCTTATCACTATCATGATGGTTATACTGGCTACATGGAAGCCGCTTTTGCTCGCGGAGATCGTAGACTATCTAAAGTTCTCGTAGAGGCTTGGAAAGCTGGTTGTAAATTTGATGGTTGGACTGAGTTCTTTAACTATGAAGCTTGGTTGAAAGCATTCGCTGACTGCGGATTGGATCCTGCGTATTTTGCACGTCGTACACGAGATTTCGATGAGCCATTGCCTTGGGATCATTTAGATTGTACTGTAAGTAAAGCTTTCTTAAAGCGTGAGTGGGAGCAAGCGGTAGCAGCTAATCTTACAGGCGATTGTCGTCGAGCTCCATGTAAGGGCTGTAATGTATGTCCAGAGCTCAATACAGCTATTATTGACTATAAGGAGGGTGGCAGAGTTGAAAAAGTTACGTTTGGCCTTAAATAAGGGCGAAGAATTACGATTCCTGTCACACCTTGATTATGCTCAAGCTGTAGAGCGTATGATTCGTCGCGCAGAAATTAAAATGGCATATTCTGAAGGCTTTAATCCTCATATGAAAATTAGCTTTTCCTCTGCACTTGCTTTAGGCGTAACGGCAGCAGCTGAATATATCGATATGGATGTGCTCGAAGATGATAGTTTAGAGTCCATTATGGACCGCTTAAATCGTGTAGCGCCTCCTGGTCTTGAGGTCCTAGATGGTAAAGAAATGCCTGAAAAGGTGAAAAAAATGATGGCCATCTGTAACTTTGCTATCTATGAGGTAACAGGTCCTGTGACAGATAAAAATACAGATTGGGATGCGTTACTTAAACCTTTTAATGAAGCAACGGAAATTTCTTATGAAAAGGTGACACCTAAGAAAACTCGTACCATTGATGTAAAAGAGTTTGTAAAAGAACCGGTCGTAGCCTCTATTAAGGATGACATGGTGACTCTTACAATGGGCATCGGTATTTATCCGCAAGGGACTATTAAACCTAGCGAAGTATGGAATCTTGGTAAAGAACAGTATAATTGGCCTATTACTTCAGATTACGAAATTCACCGTCAAGCCATTATGGTAGAAAACGAAGAAGGTCGCTATACGCCATTAGAGATTAATTACTAATTATAATTTAGCTGATAAAGAAGGGAGGGATAGGATGCATAAAATTTTGGTCAATGTTATGCGCGAAGAAATTCGCATGGCTGTTATCGATGAAGAAGGTCAGCTAGTGGACTTTGTCTTGGAGCGTACCGATGAGTCTCATATGGCAAATCATATGTACAAAGGCACAGTAAAGAATGTATTGAATGGTATGCAAGCGGCCTTTGTTGATATTGGGGGCTCTCAAAATGCGTACTTGAACTTACAACAAGGGAAGGAACAGAAAATTTTGCCACGCTTATCTGTGGGGCAACAAATTCTCGTTCAAGTAGTGAAAGAAGAAATGCTTGGTAAAGGTGCTCGCGTAACTGCTGATGTCAGTTTGGCGGGCCGCTTTATGGTGCTTTTACCGTATTCTGAAGGCATGCATATTTCTAAAAAGATTACTGACGAAGCCTTGCGTGCAAAGTTGCAAGAATTAGCAGCACCTTATGTACAAGAAGGTTGCGGTTTTATTATTCGCACTGCGGCAGCTAAGGCTAGTGCTGATGAAATAGGCCGTGACATGGATTACTTGTGGCGTACATGGCAACATGTGTTGAAGCGCTTTAAGGTGGCTAAGAGCGGTACAGATTTATATAGTGACGCAGATTTCTGGTTCCGTCTTGTGCGGGACTATGCTCATCGCAATGTAGAAGAAATCATCGTCGATTCCGATATGGGTGAAGATCGATTGATGGATCTCTTAGGTCATGGCCCTACATCGCAACAAATTAAAGTAACACGTCATCGCGATAGCACACCTATTTTTAAAGCAAACCATATTGAACCGCAATTAGAAGATCTTATCTCTCGCGATATTAATCTTCCTTCTGGAGGGTCAATCCGTATTGATCATACGGAGGCTCTCACCGTATTTGATGTAAATTCTGCTCATTATACTGGTAAATCTAATAAGCTAGAAGATTTAGCTTTTACAGTCAATAAAGAGGCGGCAAAAGAGATCTGTCGTCAATTGCGCTTGCGTGATATCGGTGGTATTATCGTCATCGATTTTATTGATATGAAAGATAAAGAACATCAACAAGAGTTATTAAAATTGTTGGGGGCACAAGCTAAGTTAGATAAAATGAAAACCGTTGTATGCGGCATTAGTTCGCTTGGCCTCGTAGAGATGACGCGAAAACGAGCTCGCCAAGGCTTGCAAACCTTGATGTTTGATACATGCCCTCAATGCGGTGGTACGGGCTATATGTTGTCGGGTCGTACTGTATATATGCAGATTGTGCGTCGCATCCGCGAGTTATTTAAATCAGGACGTATTAAAACGAATCTAGAAATCGAAGTTCATCCGGAGGTGGCTCAGTATTTAACAAAAGCTATTGTCGAGGATTTAGGTGGGTCTATAGGTCGCAAGATTTCTATTGTAGTAAATCCACAAATTAGTCGAGAAGGATATTCCTTGATGGCTATAGCCGAATAAGTAAGTAGTTTGTTTATAGGTGAGTATAGTGTCTATATTTGAAATTGTATTAATTAGTATTGGTCTTGCCATGGATGCTTTTGGCGTATCTATTGGTAAGGGGCTGACAATGCCTGTAGGTGAGAATAGTCGGAAGGTCACTTTGGCCTTTCTCTTTGGCTTGTTTCAGTTCCTAATGCCCCTCATCGGTTGGCTCATAGGACGTCAATTTATCGATGTCATATCTGATTGGGATCACTGGATTATCTTTGGTCTTCTTGGCTATTTAGGTATCGCTATGATTCGAGAAGGGCTTAGCGATGATGATGAAGAGGACGATGATAAGCAATTTTTAGGTGTCTGGGAGATGGTGATGCTCTCCGTAGCAACCAGTCTCGATGCGATGGCTGTAGGGTTGACCTTTGCGTTCTTACCTATTAATGTATGGGAAGCTTCTACCATGATTGGTATTATTACCTTTGGCATTTCTTTAATTGGTGTGTACTTAGGTAAATTTATGGGCCAATTTGTTGGAAAATATGCAGATATAGTTGGTGGAGGTGTATTAATTCTCATCGGTACAAAGATACTCTTACAGCACCTTGGAATTATCGGAGAATTTTAAAGCTCTGTATATATAAGTGTTAAAAACTAGGCGAATTCTGTAGTTTTTGGTTTGACATGATAGTGTAAATAGTATATACTATATCAGTATTAGTTCGGTTTTCTGAACTTTGCAATCCGCGTGAAGCAGGTTTAAACGCCCGACCGAAGTTCGGGTCGGGATACCGAATTCAGCGAGTTCGATAACAAGGAGGTGTTCTCATGTACGCAATTATTAAAACTGGTGGTAAACAATATCGCGTTGCTGAAGGCGATGTAATTACTATCGAAAAATTGGAAGCAGCTGCTAACGATTCCGTTACATTCGAAGAAGTTTTGACTGTAGTGAATGACGGCGACGTTAAAGTTGGCGCTCCTCTTGTAAACGGTGCAAAAGTTACAGGTACAGTTCTTGAGCATGGTAAAGGTAAAAAGATTTTAGTATTCAAATACAAAGCTAAATCCAACTACCGTCGTCGTCAAGGCCATCGTCAACCGTTCACAAAAGTTCGTATTGAATCTATCCAAGCTTAATTATGGTTTCCATTGGAATCCAGCGGAATAGTGATGGTCAAGTTATTGGTTGTCATATGTCCGGTCATGCAGGATATGATGAACATGGCTTCGATATCGTATGTGCTGCAGTGTCTGCCTTATCGGCAACGGCGATGTTAGGCCTCACCCAAATTGCTCAACAAGAAGGTGAGTATACGAATAGCGAAGGTCAATGTGATATAGTTCTCTCTGGTACGATTAATCAGAGTGGACAGGATATTCTGGGGACTATGCTTCTCGGTTTAGAGGAAATTAGCCGTCAATATCCAGAGTTTGTCCAAATTCACGAAATATAGGAGGTGAACTTAATGTTTACTTTTGATTTGCAATTGTTCGCACATAAAAAAGGTGTGTCCAGTACTCGTAATGGTCGTGATAGTGAATCTAAACGTCTTGGTGTTAAATGCCATGATGGTTCCATCGTAAAGAGCGGTAACATCATCGTTCGTCAACGTGGTACTCACTTCCACCCTGGTACTAATGTAGGTATCGGTAAAGATGACACTTTATTCGCACTTGTGCCTGGTAAAGTAGCATTTGAACGTGCTGGTCGTTATAACCGTAAAGTTAGCGTATACCCTGTAGAAGCTTAATTTTATAAGACTATTAATCCCTAGTGGCTTTCACTAGGGATTTTTTGTTGTTTACAGGTGATCGTAATTGAATGAATAAACCATATACATTTTAGTCATATTCGATATAGATAATCGATATAGATTAGAAACTCCCATGATATAAAGGTTGCTTCCTCTTATGAGGTGGCAACCTTTTTGCATGTATCAAATTCCTGTGCTTTTTAGTAGGAATAGTGGTATACTATGTACAGTATCAGTGAAATACCAGAAGACTGGTTGTCATATACTTTCATAAACCTAAAGAGGGGTGGCATTGCCACTAGAAAGATTTGAGGTAAGTACTATGTATGATGTAAAATCTCCAAAGGCGGAGGAATTTATTTCCCATCAGGAAATCCTTGACACACTTGCCTACGCAGAGGAAAACAAGGAAAATCGGGAGTTGTTAGATGCTATTTTAGCGAAAGCTGCTACATTTAAGGGATTAAACCACCGAGAAGCAGCAGTTCTCTTAGAATGTCCGTTACCTGAATATAAGGAGAAGCTTTTTGCTTTAGCAAAGGAAATCAAGAAGGCTATCTACGGCGATCGTATTGTTCTATTTGCACCGTTATATTTGTCTAACTATTGTATCAATGGATGTGTGTATTGTCCGTACCATTCTAAAAACCGCGATATTAAACGTAAAAAATTAACGCAAGACCAAATCAGAGAAGAGGTTATTGCGTTAGAAGCGATGGGCCATAAGCGTATCGTAATTGAGTCTGGTGAAGATCCTCTTAATAATCCACTTGAATATATTTTGGAATCCATCAAGACGATTTACGGTATCAAAAATAAAAATGGTGAAATCCGCCGTGTAAACGTAAATATTGCGGCTTGTTCCGTTGAGGACTACAAAAAATTACATGAAGCTGGTATTGGCACATATACATTATTCCAAGAAACATATAACAAAGAAAATTATGAAGCCTTACATCCTACAGGCCCTAAGAGCGACTACGCCTACCATACAGAGGCGATGGACCGCGCTATGCAAGGTGGTATCGATGATGTAGGCATCGGAGTACTTTATGGTTTGGAACATTACAAATATGATTTTGTAGGCTTGTTGATGCATGCAGAGCATTTAGAAGAGGTTTTTGGCGTAGGTCCACATACCATTTCGGTGCCTCGTATTTGTCCAGCTGATGATATCGATGTAGATGATTTCAGTAATGCTGTGCCTGATGATGTATTTGAAAAAATTGTTGCTCTTATCCGCGTCTCCACACCGTATACAGGTATGATTATGTCCACTCGTGAAAGTCAGTCCATGCGTGAACGTGGCTTGGCATTAGGTATCTCCCAAATTAGTGGTGGATCTCGTACTAGCGTAGGTGGTTACAAAGAAGAAGAAAAGCCAGAAGATAATACGGCACAATTCGATCGTAGTGATACGCGTACATTAGATGAAATCGTTAACTGGTTGCTAGATCTTGGGTATGTTCCAAGCTTCTGCACTGCTTGTTATCGTGCAGGTAGAACTGGGGATCGCTTTATGGCTCTTGCAAAATCCGGTCAAATTCACAACTGTTGTCAACCAAATGCGTTGATGACATTGAACGAATATATCATGGATTACGGTGATGAAAAGACTAAGGCTCATGGTTCAAAGGTTATTGAACAACAGTTAGAAAATATCAAAAATGATTTAGTTAAAGATAAAGCTAAAGCTTATATTGCACAGATGAAAGACGGCGAACGGGACTTCCGGTTCTAAGGAATTCACTGATATGGAGCCTCCTATTGATAATGGGAGGCTCTTTCTTGTTGAGAAAATAGCAAAGCTTAAATGAGAATAAAATATATAAAATGGTTTATTTTATTTGCGTTTTAAGGTATAATAAATAAAAATGATAATGATAATACGTTGAATTCAAGAATAATATTGATTATAAACTACTGAGGGATATGATGATTAAGAAAAAACGTTGGCGCCTTTGTAAAGGTGATCAAGAGAAAGAGAATATCTTAATCCGTGAACTTGGTGTAAACCCTATTGTGGCTAAATTAATGGTGAATCGTCACATTGATGTAGACGAAGGTCGTCAGTTTTTACAAGGTACTTTGTCAGATTTGTTAGATCCATTTACATTAAAAGATATGGATGTGGCTGTTTCACTAGTTCTGGAAACAATTGAAAGTCACAAACCAATCGTTATTTATGGTGATTATGATGTGGATGGTATTACTGCAACATCTGTACTCTATCGATTTTTAAAGAAATTAGGTGCCGATGTTACATATTACATACCAGAACGTCAAAGCGAAGGGTATGGTCTCAATTTAGAGGCTTTAGAGCACCTTATTGAACGGGGAACAGCTTTAGTCATTACCGTCGATTGCGGCATTAGCTCTTACGATATTGTAGAGGCTGTACGAGACCGTATCAATATGATTATTACGGATCATCATACGGCTCCTGATATGATTCCACGAGCCAAGGCCGTTATAAATCATAAGCAAAAGGACTGTCCATATAAGGATAAAAACTTATCTGGCGTAGGTGTTGCTTTCAAATTATGCCAAGCCTTGTGGCTTACAAAGCACGGAGAATGGTACTTAGATGATTTAGATATCGTTGCACTTGGCACTGTGGCCGATGTAGTACCTTTGGTCGGTGAGAACCGCATCATCGTGAAATCGGGCCTTGAGAAGATGAATAGGGAACCTAATTTAGGGATTAAAAAGCTAATTGATGTAGCTGGGCTTCATGAACGAACTATTACATCTGGGCATATTGGTTTTACCTTAGCACCTCGTCTTAATGCAGCAGGTCGCGTAACGCATGCAACGCGTGCTGTTGAACTACTTGTGACCGATGACGAGGATATAGTAGAGGCAATTGCGGAGGAACTAAACGAAACGAATCGTGAACGACAAGAGTTAGAACGAAATATTCATGAGTTAGCTCGTATCGATGTAGCCAATCAAGGACATAAAGCTGATTATGTAACTATTGTGGCCGGCGAAGATTGGCATCCAGGAGTGATTGGTATTGTTGCCTCTCGTCTAGTAGAGGAGTTTTACAAACCAACCTTAGTCATCAGTATTCATGATGGCGTTGGTAAAGGCTCGTGCCGTAGTGTAGATGGATTTAATATATATGATGCATTAAAATCTTGTGAGGATATCTTGCTACAGTTTGGTGGGCATGCTGCGGCGGCAGGCTTTAGCATCGATGCAAATCGCATAGATGAGTTACGAGAACGGTTAACCAAGTATTGCAAAGAAGTTATTACGGAAGAGGAATATATTCCCGTTGTGGCCATTGATGCGGAACTACCTGTTGATGATATCGATGTCGATATCATTGACCGCGTATCAGACCTTGAACCTTATGGGATGGCCAATAGCACGCCAGTCTTTGCCATTATGGAAGCTACCGTGCAAGATATTATGCTTATAGGCCAATTAAAAAATCACTGTAAGGTAATTTTTGAAACTTCGAATGGCACATTAGATGCTATCGCTTGGAATCGTCCAGACTTATTTAAATCTATCTTCGTGGGAACTGTGGTAAAAGTGGCATTTTCTTTGCAAAAGAATGAATGGCAAGGCATGGTTTCTCCTCAGCTCATGATTCAAGCTATTGAACCGTTGACTGAAGAGCCGATTAAGCTTTCTACAGAAGGACTTAGACAAATGTATGTCATAATAAAACAGTCCATGCGAGGTCGCAGTCAGTCGGTTTATAATGTTGAACAAGATATATTGCGTCGCAAGCCGGCAGATCAGAATAATCGCAGTGCTCTAACATCTATCGATGTATTTAAAGAATTGGGCATTGTTGAAGAATATACAAGTGATGATGGTCAATTAATGCTTAGATGGAATGCCATTGAAGGAAAATTAGATCTTGTCACATCCGTAACATTCCTTACTTATAGTGTATAGGAGGTGACATCATGACAACTGTAAATGAAGAAGGCAAAGCTTTGGTGGAACAAAGTACATTTGATAAAAGTAAAGCCTTAGCCGAGTTTATGGAGTATATCCATACGTATTTAACAGATGATGAGTGTGACCAAGTATTGAAAGCTTTTGAGCTTGCTGATAAGGCTCATGAAGGTCAGTTTAGAGCTTCTGGTGAACCGTATATTATGCATCCTTTAGCTGTAGCTGATATTTTGGCACATTTACAAATCGACCATATTACACTCATGGCAGCTCTTATGCATGATGTGGTTGAAGATACATCTTACTCGAAGGAAGACCTAGAGGAGATGTTTGGCTCTGAAGTAGCATTCCTCGTTGATGGGGTAACAAAATTAAACCAATTCCAGTATGAAACAAAAGAAGATCGCCAAATGGAAAACTATCGAAAGATGATTTTAGCTATGGCGAAGGACGTACGTGTCGTAGTTATTAAATTGGGTGATCGCTTACATAATATGCGCACCTTAAAGCATATGCGTAGTGACAAACAAAAACGTATTGCTAAGGAAACCCTAGAAATCTTTGCACCTTTGGCACATCGTCTTGGTATCTTCAATGTGAAATGGGAGTTGGAAGATTTATCCTTCCGTTATTTAGAGCCGGAAAAATACTATGATCTAGTCGATCAAATGAAACAAAAACGCCAAGTCCGGGAAGACATCGTTAATGATACGATGAGGCAACTTACAAAGGCCTTAAGTGAAGCCCATATTAAGGCGGATATCAAAGGTCGTCCAAAACACTTCTACAGTATTTATAAGAAGATGAAAAAGGACAATCGTGATTTATCCCAAATTTATGATTTGCTTGCTGTTCGTGTAATTGTTGATAGCATTCCTGATTGTTATGCAGTACTTGGCATTGCACATAGCTTGTGGAAGCCATTGCCTTATCGCTTCAAAGATTATATTTCCATGCCGAAGTCTAATATGTATCAATCCTTGCATACAACCGTTATCGGCACGATGGGGCAACCGGTAGAGATTCAAATCCGTACTTGGGAAATGCACCGTGTATCTGAATATGGTGTGGCTGCTCACTGGCGATATAAAGAAGGAAATAAAAACGGCGATAAAGAATTTGATCAAAAGGTTGCATGGCTGCGCCAGGTTCTTGAATGGCAAGATACTAGTAATCCAACGGAACTCGTTAATGCTTTGAAATTAGACGTTTTCTCTGGTGAGGTATTTGTATTTACGCCAAAGGGTGACGTTGTTAAGTTGCCAATAGGCTCTGTACCGCTTGACTTTGCCTATCGAGTTCATACCGATGTAGGTCATCATTGTGTTGGTGCTAAGGTAAACGGCAAAATTGTGCCGTTGGATTATACCTTGCAAAATGGTGATATTGTTGATATCATCACATCCAAAACAGGTCGTCCTAGCCTTGATTGGTTGAATATCGTAGGTTCTTCTGAAAGTAAGAGTAAAATTCGCAATTGGTTCAAGCGTGAAAATAAAGCTGAAAATATTGAAAAAGGCTTAGAAGCTCTTGAAAAAGAAGCGAAACGATTGAATCATAATTGGAAAGAATTATGTGCAGACAACCGTTTACAACATGTAACGAAACAACTTAAAGCCGGTACAGAAGAGGAAATGTTTGCAGCCTGTGGCTATGGCGGCATTCCTGTAAGTACTGTTCTCTTGCGTTTAATTGAACTTTATAAAAAGTCGAAAGAGGTAGAGGAATCTAAGCGCAGTACAGAGCAAATTATTGAGAAATTAAAATCTCAAGGACAAAAGAAAACTAAAAATGGCACTGGTGTTCTCGTAAAAGGTGAAGCTGGTGTGATGGTGCGTATGGCAAAATGCTGTAATCCTGTACCTGGTGATGATATTATAGGTTACATAACCCGTGGTCGTGGCGTTTCTATTCACCGCTGTGATTGCCCTAGCATGGGCCATTCTCCTGAAGACTTAGAGCGGATGATAGAAGTCTCTTGGGACGGTTCTTCTGGAGAATCTTTCCATGTAGGCATTGATATTCAAGCTTATGATCGAGCTGGCATTCTCATGGAGGTTATGGCGGTGCTTTCAGAATTGAAAATCACCATTACTAACATCAATGCTAAGGTTCAAGAGGATACAAAAAATGTAAGCATCAATTTGGTGGTTGATATCCGCGATATTTCACAACTAGATTTCGTAATGACTAAATTGCGTCGTATTCGTGAAGTTTATACTGTTCAACGTAGTAAAGGAGGGGCTTAATGAGCGAACAACAATTAGTACTTATGCGCATGCCTTTAGGTCCATTAGGAACAAATTGCTATGTTATCGGTGATAAAGCGATAGGTGAAGCTTTCATTATCGATCCTGCAACAGCTGAAGTACTAGATGCGCTAAAAAAACATGACTTAAAGCCGAAGGCGGTTGTACTGACACATGGTCATGGAGATCATATTGGTGGCATTCAAGAGATTGTGAACACCTATCATGTGCCTGTATATATTCATAAAGGCGATGTACCGTATTTATCTGATCCTGAGCTTAATCTCAGTGCTTATAGCAATCCAACGCCAATTAAGATAAAAGCGGAAATTATCGAGGTTAAACAAGGTGATCACATTACATGTGGTGATATTGATCTTGAGGTGCTTGAAACACCAGGTCATACGCCGGGTGGTGTGTGTTATTACATGGAAGGTCTTGTGTTTGTAGGGGATACTTTATTTAGAGATTCCGTAGGCCGTACAGATTTTCCAAATGGCTCTTATGAGACTCTGATATCATCTATTAAGACTCAGCTTTATACATTGCCTGATAATACAATGGTTTATCCTGGTCATGGACCGGAAACAAATATAGGGTATGAAAAACAATACAACCCATTCGTTGGTCAGTAGGTTTAAACGAATTATTTTTTACAGTCGAGGGGAAATTTATTATGAACACAACATTAGAAAAATTAAAAGAACGCATTAAAGACAAAAAGTACAAATTGACCACACAACGTCAAACAATCTTGCAAGCATTTATCGATGCTGAAGAAAATCATTTGAGTGCTGAAGATGTATATGTTCTTGTAAAAGAGGTGGCACCTGATATCGGGTTGGCAACAATTTACAGAACTCTTGATCTCTTCACAGAACTTGATTTGTTAAAACGTCTTGATTTTGGTGATGGCCGTAATCGTTATGAATTAAATGACGAAGAGTTCGCTCATTTCCATCATCATTTGATTTGCGTAAAATGTGGTAAAGTATCCGAGTTTGAAGATGACATGCTTGAAACATTGGAGTCTATCATCGCTAAGAAATTGAACTTCCGTACCATTGATCATCAATTGAAAGTATATGGTTACTGTAGTGATTGTCAAAATCATATGACTGAAGCAGAATTAGAAAAGCTTGAGCGTATGTCCCATCATGGTTAATGGATATCTATATACGGGGCCATTACCACTTGGCTCCGTAGTAGCTCATAACTGTGGCGCGGCAGGACTCTTTTCTGATAAGGTACATCCAGAGGTTATCCTTGAAGCGCATGAAGTGGAAGGAATATATACATTAACTGTTACTATTGGTGATACAATTAAGATTTTTGAAGGAACTGTTTCCTCTATGGGGCGTCGTCAAATTGGACAAGCCTTGTTGCGATATTTGCGTGAATATCAAGGCTTACCTGCTGAGGCTCCATGGGGAACTATGATAGGTGTGCGCCCTACAAAGCTACTACATAAATATATAGATACATATGGCTCTATCCACGCAGCAACTCGTCACATTAGGGACGAGTTTTCTGTGTCTATGGAAAAGCTTGCTACTTTGGGGTCCATTGGCGAATATCAACGTCCGTTTTTATCTGATACAGATGATAAAAAGGTAAGTCTCTATTGTGGTATTCCTTTCTGCGATACGCGTTGCGTATATTGCTCGTTTCCATATGGTCTTTATCAGGATTATGTTGGTAAAAGTCAATTTCTAAGGGCTTTAAACCGTGATATAGAAGATATGAAATCTATTGTTGATTCCTATGGCCTAACAGTCGATACTCTCTATATGGGCGGTGGTACTCCGACAGTGCTAGAGGATGAAGACTTTCACCAGGTCCTAAAACAGTTATCTCTACTCGTATCTGAAGGACATGAATTCACTGTAGAGGCCGGGCGGCCAGATTCTGTTAATCCTATTAAGCTACGTTCCATGCTTGAGCTAGGTGTGAATCGCATTAGCATTAACCCGCAAACGATGCAAGATGATATTTTGCGTCGCATTGGACGCGGTCATAGCGTACGGGATGTTGATGAACTTTTACAATATGTAAAAAACAATACATCATTAGCCGTAAATATGGATTTTATCGCAGGCTTGCCTAACCAAACGATGTCAAACATGATAGAGAATATGGATTATGTATGTCAAAATCTGCCGGAAAATGTTACAATTCATACGTTAGCATTAAAACGTGGTAGCCCGTTGTACGATTTACAAATGCAAGATGATATTCCTGAAGAAAATCTCGTAGCGGAAATGGTACAATATGGTAAAGAGCGTCTTGAAGCGGCTGGTTATGTGCCATATTATTTATATCGCCAACAATATATGAGAGGGCAGTTAGAGAATATCGGCTATACCTTGCCTGGCAAAGCATGCGAATATAATATTCAAATCATGGAGGAACGTCAAAGTATTCTATCCATGGGGCCCGGTAGCTCGTCTAAGTGGATGCGAGCCCCTGAATATCGTCAGCTTAAACAGCATATGCCAAAAGACGTAGATGTTTATCACGTAACGATAGATGCACTTTTAGAGAAACGACATAGAATTTGTGAAAGATTTTGGGAGGTTGTGTAATGGCTATAAGAAAACCAAGAGGTACACAAGACTTTTTGCCAGAACAGATGATAAATTGGCACTATATTGAACAACGTATGCGCGAAATTTGTAAAGTATACGGCTTCAATGAAATTCGCACACCTGCCTTTGAAGAAACTAAATTATTTTTGCGAGGTATCGGTGAAACTACAGATGTAGTACAAAAAGAGATGTACACCTTTACCACCGGAGATGACGGTGGTTCTAGCTTTACCTTACGCCCTGAAAATACGGCGTCTGCTGTGCGCGCATACTTAGAAAATAAAGTATATGGTAAAGAAGGTCTCACCAAATGGTATTATATGGGCCCTATGTTCCGTCATGATAAACCGCAAGCAGGCCGTTACCGTCAATTTCACCAATTTGGTGCTGAGGTATTAGGCTCTCAATCTCCAGTAGTGGATAGCGAAGTTATCTGCATGGTTGTGCAGTTGTTAAAAGATTTTGGGCTTAAAGATCTCAATGTAGAGGTAAATTCTGTAGGTTGTCCGATATGTCGTCCTGTATATCGTGAAAAATTAATCGCTTTCTTTGAACCTAAAAAGGAACAATTATGTAGCGACTGCCAAGAACGTTTGTACAAAAACCCTTTGCGTATACTGGATTGTAAAAATGAAACATGTAAATCCTTGTCCATAGGTGCTCCTGAAATTCACGAACATTTATGTGAAGAGTGTCATGATCATTTTGAAGAATTGAAAACCTATTTAACTGCAGCTAATGTGCAATATACTTTAAATCCTCGTCTCGTACGTGGCCTTGATTACTATACAAAAACAGCTTTTGAGGTACAATATACTCCTTTAGGTGCTCAAAGTGCCGTAGCCGGTGGTGGCCGTTACGATGGTCTCGTAGAAGAGCTCGATGGACCTCATACTCCAGCTATCGGTTTTGCTATGGGCATGGAGCGTTTACTATTAGCTCTTGAAAAACAAAACTTATTGCCTGAGCCGACTGTAGAACCATCTGCATTCGTAGTCGCTCTTGGTGATGCGGCTAAGGTAGAGGCTTTCAAAATTTGCCAAAAACTTCGCAGTCTTGATATTCCTGTTGAAATGGACGGGCAGGGAAAAAGTATGAAGGCACAATTAAAATACGCTAACAAAATTAATGCGAAATATGTTATTATATTGGGTGATGATGAATTGGTTCGTAAAGAAGCCATAATTCGATTCATGGATACTAGTGAACAAGAGACTGTATCTCTCAATACAGTGGCTGAACGTATAACTTCTTTGGTGAAAGGATGACAATTAGAATGGAAACAATGCAAGGCTTACACCGTACGCACGGTTGTGGCACCATCTCTGAACAAGAGGTAGGTAAAGAGGTCGTATTATGTGGTTGGGTTGAACGCCGTCGTGACCATGGTGGTTTGATTTTCTTGGATTTACGCGATCGTTCTGGTGTAGTACAAGTAGTGGCATCCCCAGATCATAACGTAGAATCGTTCCACAAAGCAGAGGATGTTCGTAATGAATATGTTCTTTGTGTACGTGGTAAGATTACAAAACGTGATGAGGCTGCTATCAATCCAAACCTTCCTACAGGTGCATACGAAATGTTCTGTGAAGAGTTGCGCGTATTGAATTCCGCTAAAACTCCTCCTTTCTATATTCAAGATGATATCGATGTAGATGAAAATATTCGCTTGAAATATCGTTACCTTGACTTGCGTCGTCCTGAAATGCAACGCAACTTGATTTTACGTCACAAGGTAACAAAAGCAATGCGCGACTTCTTTGATAGCCGCGATTTCTTGGAAATTGAAACTCCAATGCTTACTAAATCTACACCAGAGGGCGCTCGTGACTATCTAGTGCCTTCCCGTGTAAATGCTGGTACATTTTATGCATTGCCACAATCTCCACAAATCTTTAAACAAATCTTGATGGTTGCTGGTTATGAAAAATACTTCCAAATCGCTCGTTGCTTCCGCGATGAAGATTTGCGTGCAGACCGTCAACCTGAGTTTACTCAGCTCGACTTGGAAATGTCCTTCGTAGACGAAGAAGACATTTACTCCATGCTTGAAGAAATGATTGCTCATGTATTTAAAACTGCATTGGGCAAAGAAATCACATTGCCTATGCCTCGCATTACATGGGATGAAGCAATGGATAAATATGGTTCTGATAAACCAGACCTTCGCTTTGACATGGCGTTTACAGATGTAACTGATCTTGTAAAAGATACAGAATTTAAAGTATTCCGCTCTGTAATCGACAATGGTGGCGTAGTTAAAGGTATCGTTGTACCTGGCGACGCTGGCATTCCTCGTCGTGAACTTGATGACCTTGTTGAGTATGTAAATCGTTACGGCGCTAAAGGCCTTGCATGGGCTTGCTTCAACGAAGATGGTTCTATCAAGTCTCAAATCATGAAGTTCTTAGGTGAAGCTACAATTCGCAATATCGGTGAAAAAATGGGCGCTAAAGGTGGCGACCTCGTATTGATGATTGCTGATAAACCTGCAACTGTGGCACGTGCATTAGGCGAATTGCGCCTTGAAATGGCACGCCGCATGAACATGATTGATCCAGATAAATTGGCATTCACATGGGTAACTGATTTCCCTATGTTCGAATATAATGAAGACGAAAAACGTTATGTGGCAATGCACCATCCGTTCACAATGCCACGCCATGCGGATCTTGATAAATTGGAATCCGATCCTGGCAGCGTAAAAGCGATTGCTTACGACATGGTATTGAATGGCGTAGAAATCGGTGGCGGTTCCTTGCGTATCTACCAAGCTGACGTACAAGAAAAAGTATTCAAAGCAATTGGTTTGTCCATTGAAGAAGCACGATCTAAATTCGGCTTTATGCTTGATGCATTCCAATATGGTGCACCTCCTCATGCAGGCTGTGCATTTGGTTTAGATCGTCTTGTTATGTTGATGGCAAAACGTCAATCTATCCGCGACGTAATCGCATTCCCTAAAACTCAATCTGCTTCTGATATCATGAGCCAAGCTCCATCTGAAGTAGAACCAAAGCAATTAAAAGAGTTGCATATTAAACCAGATGTAGAAGAAGAACAAGAGCAATCTTTAGTGTAAAAACATAGGCAAGAATTGATTAAAATCGAAATGTCAAGACTTGTTAATTGCTAATCTTTCTGATACTATTTAAGTATAAGATATCCCTGCCATGTGCGTGTGATATCGCAGTTTTGAGCCAACACATTTACTTTGGGAGTCTGAACTCTCGTCTGAACGTTACGCCCTTACGGGACAACTGCAGGATGAGGAGGACACCCACCTGCCCTTGCAGGATCAAAACGCGGTACATTACGGCATGGTGGGGCTTTTTTGCGTGTAAAAATAGACTGAAATATCATATACTATAAATATATCTTTGGTAAGAATTTAAACTTTTTAAAATCTTAAGAGTCTTAAATGTCATAAACGTTATAAATGTCTTGCCAATATTATCAGTGTTACCGAGTTACTGATGTTATTAGGCTTTTATGACAGGGAAGTAATTGTTTTTTTGATTGAATAGTTATAGATATTAAAATACGATAGTTAAACTGGGTGCGAATTGAGGTGATAGAATGGATAGTTTATTTGATATGACACCTACAAATACATACGAGCCACTTCCTGTACGAATGCGTCCTACTAAACTGGATCATTTATATGGTCAAGAGAAGGCCATAGGGAAGGGGACTTTCTTGCGTGCTATGGTAGAGAAGGATACAATACCATCTATGCTTTTTTATGGTCCTTGTGGAACGGGTAAGACTACATTAGCCGGAATCATAGCTAAGGTGAGTAATAGTCATTTTGTAAACCTGAATGCTACTAACGCCGGTATTGGTGAGTTGCGGACCATCATTGAAGATGCGCGTAAACGAGTTCGCTCTTTACAACAACGCACAATTCTATTCCTTGATGAAATTCATCGTTTTAATAAAAGCCAACAAGATGTGTTGTTACCCTGTGTAGAGGATGGCACTATTATCCTTATTGGTGCTACTACAGAGAATCCATTCTTTGAGGTTAATAGACCGTTATTATCTCGTTTGCGTCTTATTACATTAGAAGCACTTACACCAAAGGCTATTGGTCAAATTTTACGTCGCGCCATTACCGATGAAGAAGTGGGATTAGGCAAACGCCATCTACAGGTAACGGATGAAGTTCTGGAAGATGTGGGGATTTTCGTCAATGGTGATGGACGTATGGCCCTTAATATTCTTGAACAAGCAGCAGCTATGGTTCCCGATGAGGGGACGATTACTATTGAGGTTCTTGAAAAGGTCGTAGGTCGTCGCATATATACATATGATAAAAAAGGCGATAGTCATTACGATACAATTTCAGCTTTTATTAAAAGTATGCGTGGATCCGATGTGCAAGCAACGGTACATTATTTAGCACGCATGATTGAAGCTGGAGAGGATCCTAATTTCATTGCTCGTCGTATTGTTATTTGTGCAGCAGAGGATGTAGGACTTGCGGACCCACAAGCTCTTATACTTGCTAATGCAGCGGCTCAAGCGGCTCATATGGTAGGTTTTCCTGAGGCGCGCATTATATTATCTGAGGCTGCGTGCTATGTTGCTCTCGCACCTAAAAGTAATTCTGCTTATGTAGCTATTGATGCCGCGATATCTGATGTGCGACATAAGGATTGTGGACAAGTACCTGATCATTTGAAAGATAGTCACTATAGCGGGGCTAGTAAATTAGGTCATGGGAAAGCTTATAAGTATGCTCATAATTATCCTAATGGATATGTAAAACAGCAGTATTTACCAACGCCTCTAGTTGATGCAACCTACTATAAGGGCATAAAGAGAGGGACTGAGGAACAGTTACTTCACGACTGGGAGAAACGTTGTAAAAATTAACTTAATATTACGATATATGCTATAATATAATGATAAGTTAATTTACTGTAATGTTATATAAGTAAGGGGTTTGTATAGATTTATGGCAGAAGAAAATACTTCCACCAAAAGACGCAACACACGCCGTAAGCGAACAAGTACAAAACAGCAATCAAAGTCTCAAAGCTTTTCTTTGCGCAGCGAAGTGAAAGGCCTTATTGTCATTGCCTTTGCTGTGATTTCCTTTCTGGGCTTTTTCGGCTTTGAACTCGGCCTTGTAGGACAGATTTTAACAGGTATATTCCGTTATGGCTTTGGCCTAGGGGGGATTATTCCTTGTTTATGCGTTTTCTGGTTAGGTTGGAGATTATTATATAAGGATACATTTATTTCCATTACAAAACGAGGCGTTGTAATGACCTTGTTTTTCCTATTCTTGTTAGCTCTTGTTCCCTTGTGGCGCGTTCCTGAGGGACAGGAACTCATTACTACACAACTGGCTAATCAAGGTGGTTTTGTAGGTGGTGCAATTGCTACATTCCTTCGTACACTATTAGGCAACTTAGGGGCTATTATTCTTGATGTATTCTTACTCATAGCTTTTGGATTACTGGTGACACGTTTGTCTTTGCGCAGTGGATTACAAAAGGCTGCGGACAAAACACAGGTTGGCCTTGATGTTGCAAAAGAGGTAGCTGCTGAGAAGGTTGCTGTTGCAAAAGAAGTGTTTGAAGATTGGAATGAACAACGTAAAGAAGCGGCAGAACAGCGTAAAGCTTATAACAGGGAAAAAGATACACGCTTTGCTGATGCAGCAGATCAAGCATTAGATGCACTAGAAAAACAAGGCATTGCTACTGGCAGAGACCTTTTTGACTCTACCACAGCTATAGATGTTGATACTATTGAAGATACAGTTACTACTGTGGAGTCGCCAAAACCTCCTACATCTTGGAAGGAATTGGCTGAGATAGAAGCACGTAATCGTGCGGCTGAGCAATTGGCTAATATTTCTGAAGCATCTGGTGATGCTAAGTCTTATGAAGCTGATGACTTTGAACAATTCTCTGATACACATAGAACTACGAGTGATGATTATGTATATGTTCCCGATGAGGACTATGCATATACACCAGATGAAGAATATACGGATGAGTTTGGAACTGCAGCAAACTCTGATGACGAAGAACCAGAATTCTCCTATCAAAATACAACGATGGGTCCATTGGAAACTAATCATGGTGCTATCGCTTCTGTTGTGCCAGGAACGGGTGCGGCTGCAAGTTCCGTAAGTGCTGGGGCTGGTATATCCGGCATGGGCTTACAAGTACCGTCCATTATTAGTACTACAGAAGATACGGCACAAGTAGCTGTATCTAAAGATGGCCAAATTCATCGTTCCTATGATAGACCGTACCACTTCCCAAGCCTAGATATTTTGGCGAAAGGGAAGGGAAGTCAAAACAATGGTGAAGAAGTAGCGCAAAATGCGATGATGCTTGAACATGTATTGAGTGACTTTGGTATTACTGCTAAGGTTGTTAATGCTACACAAGGTCCAACTGTTACGCGTTATGAAATTGAACCTGCACCAGGCGTGAAAGTGAGTCGTATCGTTAACTTAACAGATGATATTGCCCTCAACTTAGCAGCGCAACATATCCGTATGGAGGCTCCGATTCCAGGTAAATCTGCCATCGGTATTGAGGTGCCTAATAAAACGACAGAAGCCGTTCATTTACGTGATGTACTTGATTGTAGTGACTTTAAAGATGCTCGTGGTGGTATTCCTGTCGGTCTTGGTAAGGATATTGCAGGTAAACCTGTTATTACGGATCTTGCTAAGATGCCTCACTTGCTCGTAGCTGGTACGACTGGATCTGGTAAATCCGTATGTGTAAATACATTGATTTCTAGTATTCTCTTTAGTCGTAAACCGGAAGAGGTTAAGTTATTATTAATCGACCCTAAAATGGTTGAATTGTCTATTTACAATGGGATCCCGCACTTGATGGCTCCAGTTGTAACGGATATGAAAAAAGCAGCAGCTGTATTGCGTTGGGCCGTTCGTGAAATGGAGGCTCGTTATAAGGCGTTTGCTGCATCTGGTAAACGTGATATCAAGAGCTACAATGAGGCTCATCCTAAGGCTGCAATGCCGCTAATAGTGTTGATTATCGATGAGTTAGCTGATCTTATGATGACAGCTCCTGATGATATTGAAGAATCTATTAGTCGTTTAGCACAAATGGCTCGTGCCGCAGGTATTCACATGGTTCTTGCTACACAGCGGCCATCTGTTAACGTTATTACCGGTTCTATTAAGGCCAATGTACCAAGCCGTATTTCCTTTGCTGTAGGCTCTCAAATTGACTCTCGTACCATTCTTGATATGGCAGGGGCAGAGAAACTATTGGGTAAAGGGGATATGTTATTTGCTCCGATTGGTGCAAATAAACCTATTCGTGTACAAGGGGCCTTCATTTCTGATGATGAGGTAGAAAAACTTGTAGAGTTTGTGAAAGCTCAACGAGAACCAGAATATGATAATACGGTAACTCAAGAAGTGGAAAAGGAAGCTGAAAAAGAATCTTCTGATGCTAATGATGTTTACCGCGATGAATTATTAGAGCGAGCTGTCAATCTCGTTATGGAATCTGGTCAAGCTTCCGTATCGATGTTGCAACGTCGTTTCCGTATAGGTTATACCCGTGCGGCACGTCTTGTAGATACAATGGAAGACCTTAAAATCGTTGGTCCTAGCATGGGCAGTAAGGCGCGAGAAATTTTAATGAGCCCTGAACAAGCTAAGGCTAGATATTTCTCCGATTCCAATGATGAGCAATAATTAGCTAATTACTATATGAATATTACGTAGATTTAGAAAGGAACGAAAATGGCTGAATTAGGCGAAGAATTACGACGTGAACGGGTAAGACGTAATCTAACCTTTAAAGATGTGGAGCAAGTGCTGCATATTAAAACAACCTATTTAGAGGCTATCGAAGATGGCAACTATGATATCATTCCTGGTCAAGTCTACGTAAAAGGTTTTATTCGAAACTATGGTAACTACTTAGATCTTGATGGGGATCGCTTGGTAAAAGTATATCAGGGCCAAGTAGGGGACATAGATACCTTTTCTTTACGTTCTGTTACAAGACGGAAGGCTCAAGCAACTCCTAATTTGGTACAAAGTGAGTTTGTTGAATACCAAACATCTAAAAAGCGTATGTCCTTAGAAACGCGTCAACGAAAACGTCAACGCTCTATTGTACAAGAACGCATTATTTTAGGGATTATTTTAGTTTGTATGGCATTATTTTTACTATGGTTATTCCTGTTCTAGTATCTGATTAGGCATGATAGAAAGGCATTTACACAATCAATGGATAGATTTTTAGTAACAGAACCTTCGGATATGAAGGAACGTGGTTGGGCTGAATTAGATTTCGTTCTCATCAGTGGGGACGCTTATGTGGACCATCCATCCTTTGCTCCTGCGGTTATCGGTAGATACTTGGAATCCAAAGGTTATCGTGTAGGCATTATAGATCAACCAGATTGGAATGATGTCGAGGCTTTCAAAAAACTAGGTAAACCACGTCTAGCATCCCTTGTTACGGCAGGAAATCTAGATTCAATGCTCAATAAATTTACGGCAGCAAAGAAAATTCGCCGTCAAGATGATTATTCTCCAGGTGGTGAATCAGGTCATCGTCCAGATCGTGCTACCTTGGTATATGCTAACCGCATGAAGGAGGCTTACAGTGATGTACCTCTTATCATTGGCGGTATAGAAGCGTCCTTGCGCCGCTTTGGTCATTATGACTATTGGTCAGATACGGTGCGTCGATCCATCTTAGTAGATTCTAAGGCCGATGTACTCGTCTATGGTATGGGAGAGCTTCAAATCGTTGAACTAGCTGATGCCTTAGATCAAGGCCGATTTAAAGAGTCCTTGCCGTCGATCCGTGGTATTTGCTACATGGCAAAGGAGATTCCAACCATTGACTATGTAGAGTGCCCGTCTTATGAAGCTATTAAGGCGGATAAGATGGACTTTGCCGATGCATTTCGCATTCAATATGATGAACAAGATCCGTTCTATGGTCGTATTGTAGTCCAAAAACATGGTGATAGATATCTCATTCAGAACACGCCTGCCTTGCCATTGACGCAGGAGGAAATGGACGGTGTCTATAACTTGCCATATACTCGAAAGTGGCATCCTAAATATGATGATAAGGGTGGTGTGCCAGCATTAAGTGAAGTTCAATTTAGCCTTGTGAGCCAACGAGGTTGCTTTGGCAGTTGTTCTTTCTGTGCTATTACTAATCACCAAGGGCGTATCATCCAGAATCGTAGTCATGAGTCTTTGATTGAAGAAGCTCACATGATGATTAAGATGGACAACTTTAAAGGGTATATTCATGATGTAGGGGGCCCTACGGCAAACTTCCGCCATCTAGCTTGCGATAAACAAGCTGTTTATGGTGCGTGTAAAGGTCGTACTTGTGCGGCTCCAGAGCCTTGTGAAAACTTGAATACAAATCATGATGACTATATTGCTTTACTGCGTAAATTACGTAAACTAAAAGGTGTAAAAAAGGTATTTGTTCGTTCTGGTTTGCGTTATGACTATGTACTAGCCGATAACAATAAAGATTTTGTGCGGGAACTTTGCGAGTTTCACGTAAGTGGGCAGCTAAAGGTAGCTCCAGAACATGTATCTAAACGGGTTACCAATATGATGGGGAAAGCTGGTAAAGAAGAATTCCTAACCTTTAAGTCTTGGTTTGAAGAGGCAAATAAAAAGCTTGGTAAGAAACAATACTTAGTGCCGTACTTTATGAGCTCTCATCCCGGTTGTGCCCTAGAGGATGCTATTGAATTAGCGGAATTTTTACGAGATCACCATATGTACCCAGAGCAAGTACAGGATTTTATTCCTACGCCGGGTAGCCTTTCTACTTGTATGTATTATACGGGCATTAATCCACTAGATGGAAAACCTGTTTATGTTGCTAAAAAGGGTAGAGATAAAGCAAAACAGCGCGCATTGATGCAGTTTAAAAATATTGAAAACTATGACCTTGTTAAAGAGGCTCTCATAGAAGCCAATCGACGTGATTTAATTGGCTTTGGCCCAGAATGTTTAATTCCACCCCGACCAATTGGTGGAAATTCTAAGCGTATTAGCCAATCTAGTAAATCCCGTAATGGCAAACGAGGTTGCGAATCTAGGAATCGATGCCAGACTGGAAAAAGGCGTAGTAGAGATGTGACTAAAGTTCGTACATCTAATAAAAGTTTTGGTGGTCGTTACATGTAGGGAGTAGCTTTAGCTACTCTCATTTTAAGATACTTTATGTCTTATGGGAGGCATATATGAAACGATGGATTGCTCCGAGCATCTTAGCATTATTTGTGGTAGGAATGTTGATCTATGGCATAAACTTTTACCAACAAGAACAAATAGAACAGGCCAAAGAGCCTATTCGTGGTGAAATTATAGTCTATACGGACTTACCTAATACTTTGACAGCTATGCTTGCTGAGCGTTATGAAGAGGAACAAAAGGTAAAAGTCACTGTAATGCCTCTTACAGAGGAACAAATGTCACAACGGTCGGCTTCTACAGTGGCTGATACTTCTGGTGATTTGGTGCTAACTTCTGAAGATAATCTCGTAATTGGTGCCAATGCAGGTAAATATATGCCCATCGTCAATGAACGTATTGACGAGGTACGTGATAATCTAAAGGATCCAAATGGCTATTGGGTTGGTATTTGGTATGATCCCATCGTATTTGTTCAGAATGATACCTTCCATAATGGCATTGGTAAATATATTACTACATGGGATACATTGGGAAAACAAGGTGATTGGTCTATTGTTATGACCGATTTTGTAGCATCTCAGAATGCGGCCAATTTGCTATATAATATGGTAGAGTATAAAGGGGAACCAGAGGCTCTTGAATACTTATATAGTTTGAAGCCCCATGTGGTTCAACATGCTAAATTTTTGTCTACTCCAATACGCCTAACTGCGCTAGGGGAGACAAATATTGGTATTGGTAACTTGTCTGATGCGGCGCAATATAGTCATCATGGGTATCCAATTAAGATCATTTATCCTAAAGATGGTACGTCTTATTATGTGACTGGTGCTGCCGTTTTAAAAAATTCAAAACATAAAGCAGATAGTGTAGAGTTTATTAATTGGTTACTATCTTCTAAAACGGCGAAATATATGGTAGAAAAGAATTTTACTTATATATTTACTAATCCTGAGATGGATGAGCCAAAAGATTCTATGGGGCATGATTTAGTATTATGGCCTGTGAATGGTGGCTATACTCTAGAAGGTAAAAAGTTACTATTAAATCATTGGGTTAGTCAAGTACGATTCCGTAAGGACTAAGTCAGTTGTATAAATCCAAGAAATAAATAAGAATCTAGTGACGAAAGGATATAGAATGGGGAAAAAATTAGGATATGTTAGCCTAGGTTGTGCTAAAAATTTAGTAGATACAGAGGTAATGTTAGGCTTATTGAGAGATAATGGCTATTCGATTACAGAAGACTTAAGCGAAGCAGATCTTATCGTTGTAAATACCTGTACTTTTATTGAAAAAGCTAAGGCTGAGTCTATAAATACCATCCTTGAGGTTGCCCAATATAAGGAGGATGGTACTTGTAAGGGCCTTATCGTAGCAGGTTGTCTTAGCCAACAATATCAGGATGAATTATTCCAAGAAATTCCTGAAATTGATGCATTAATCGGTACCGGTGCATGGGATCAAGTTATGGTAGCCGTTGATGCTATTGAGCACGGCAATCGCAGTTGTATCATGGAAAATATTACGAATATCTATGATGAACGCATGCCTCGTATTCAAACAACACCTCGTTATAGTGCATATGTAAAAATTGCAGAAGGCTGTAATAATGGGTGTACATTCTGTATTATTCCTAAGGTACGCGGTGCATTCCGTAGTCGTACTATCGAGTCTATTAAGGCTGAAGTGGAACGATTGGCTGCGACAGGGGTTAAGGAAGTTGTCCTTATCGCTCAAGATACAACGAGCTATGGTATCGACCTTAATGCTGGTAAACCATTATTGACGACATTGTTAAAAGAATTAACATCTGTAGAGGGTATAGAATGGATTCGCATGCTATACCTATATCCGACATTCTTCTCTGATGAATTGTTAGATATTATCGTTAATGAGCCAAAGCTTTGTAAATATGTAGATATTCCATTGCAACATGTTAATAACGATATTTTGAAACAAATGAATCGCCGAGATGATCGCAATGATATTGAGCGCTTGCTTAAGAAAATTAGAAATGCACCGACTCATATTACATTGCGCACCTCTATCATTGTTGGATTTCCTGGTGAAACAGATGAACAATTTGAGGAACTTTGTGACTTTGTAAAAGAAATCAAATTCGATAATATGGGCGTATTTACGTATTCTCAAGAAGATGGTACACCAGCTGGTGCTCGTGAAGACCAAATACCAGAAGAGGTCAAAGAAGAGCGTTATCACGTTCTTATGTCCATCCAAGCTGCTATCTCTGAAGAGAATAATCGCAATTTAGAAGGTACCATTGATTATGCGATGGTAGAGGAAATCGAAGAAGGCGAGAATAACACCTTGCTTGCAAAAGGTCGATTGAAATCTCAAGCACCTGATGTAGATGGTAATATGTACCTTGAAGACTGCGGTGAAGACATTCAACCTGGTGATATTCTTAAGGTACAAGTAGAGCAAGGCTTTGCTTATGATGTAGTAGCTACGGTTGTAGAATAATACACAGTTCGATACATTCGATTGTGGAGGTGATCTGATGATTGTAGAACTTATTTCTACAGGTTCAGAATTATTGCTAGGTGATACAGTAAATACGAATGTATCTTGGCTAGCACAAGAGTTAAATAAATTAGGATATACCATTGTCCATCAATCGGTGGTAGGTGATAATCCGAAACGAATGGCTGAAGTTTTTCAGCTCGCTAGTACAAGGGCTGATATCGTTATTAGTACTGGTGGGCTAGGACCAACGCAGGGCGACATTACACGTAATGTACTTGCCGATTCAATTGGCAGACCTATTGTGTTTAATCAAGAGGCCATGAACGAGCTTGAAAGGTTTTTTAAAAGTGTAAACCGTACTATACCCGATGCGAGTCGGCGAGAAGCACAATTACCAGAAGGGGCGAAAGTATTATATAACCCTGTTGGAGTTGCTCCCGGTGTCGTCGTTGAAGATGGCGACACTACGTACATACTTTTACCTGGACCTCCTGGAGAAATGAAGGGCATGTTCCAAGAGAGCGTAGTTCCTTATTTAAATGGCCGATTTGGTTCTCAAGGTGTTGTTACATCCTATCGTTATGGCGTATATGATATTCGTGAAATTGATTTAGAAAGCACCTTGATGGATCTAATTAAGAAGCAATCTAATCCGACCATAGCTTTGCTCATTAAAAAAGGCTACATTGAGGTTCGTATCACTGCTAAGGCTGAAACATTAGAAGCGGCACAAGACCTGCTTAATCCTTGGGATGCAATCATACGAGAACGCTTAGGCTCTCGCATAGGGCGCAACTTAACAATTTCTATGGAGGAAACATTAGGTCGAACCTTGTTAGAGGAACATAGTACTATTAGTACTGCTGAATCATGTACATCAGGATTGGTTGGTAAATTACTGACTAATGTCAGTGGCAGTAGTGAGTACTATATGGGTGGTGTCATTTCGTATAGTAATGATGTGAAACATCGTGTTTTAGGTGTACCACAAGATATGTTAGATGCGTATGGCGCTGTTAGTGAACAAGTGGCTAAGGCTATGGCAGAGGGGGCACGAACTGTTGGCCAAACAACATATGCTGTTTCTACGACAGGCATAGCTGGTCCTGGAGGTGGTACTCGAGAAAAGCCTGTTGGTCTTGTATGGTTTGGTGTTACTGGTCCATATGGCACAGTGGCCCATAAAGCTAATTTAATTGGCAATCGAGAAGATATTAGACAAAGTGCGGCAGAACTAGCACTATACTATGTTTATACTTATATAACAGAAAAGGGGAAATAAAATAATGGCTGTAGATGGCAGACAAGCAGCGTTGGATAACGCGTTAAAACAAATTGAAAAAGATTTTGGTAAAGGTGCTATTATGCGTCTTGGTGAAGCGGCAGATCGCATGAATGTAGAGGTGATTTCCTCTGGTTCTCTTGCTATCGATATTGCTGTTGGTGTAGGTGGTTTCCCTCGTGGCCGTGTAATTGAAATCTACGGTCCAGAATCTTCTGGTAAAACAACAGTCGCTCTTCACGCTGTAGCAGAAGCTCAAAAACAAGGTGGTATTGCAGCATTTATTGATGCGGAACATGCGATGGATCCTGTATATGCTCGCAACTTGGGGGTAGACATCAATAATTTGTTGATTTCTCAACCAGATAATGGAGAACAAGCTCTAGAAATTACAGAAGCTCTTGTTCGCAGTGGTGCAGTAGATATTGTTGTAGTTGACTCCGTAGCGGCTTTGGTTCCTAAAGCGGAAATCGATGGCGAAATGGGCGATGCTCACGTAGGCTTACAAGCTCGTTTGATGAGTAAAGCTTTGCGCAAATTGACTGGTATCATCAGTAAATCCAAAACAGTTGTCATCTTCATCAACCAATTGCGTGAAAAAGTAGGTGTTATGTTCGGTAATCCTGAAACAACAACTGGTGGTCGTGCGTTGAAATTCTATTCTTCCGTACGACTTGATGTTCGTAAAGGGGAATTAATTAAAGCAAACAACGAAAATGTTGGCGCTCGAACAAAAGTCAAAGTTGTCAAAAATAAGGTGGCACCTCCATTTAAGACAGCTGAATTTGATTTGATGTATGGCGAAGGTATCTCTAAAACTGGCACACTTATTGATATTGGTACAAATATGGAAATTATTAATAAATCTGGTGCTTGGTACTCCTATAATGGGGAACGTATGGGGCAAGGTAAGGAAGCGGCTAAACAATACTTGTTAGAGAATCCACAAATAGCTGATGAAATCGATCGCATTATTCGTGATACATTGGCTGTTGGCACTGAAGAAATCGATGTAATCGGTGAAGAAGTAACTGAAGAAGTATAATCATGAGTGACGAAACGATGCAAGCTGCTATGGATCAAGCGTATCGCTTCCTAGCTCAGCGCTTCCTTAGTTCTTATGAGCTGACGCAGAAAATGAGACGTAAACAATTCGAGGACCCTATCATTGAGAGGGTCCTTGAGCGCCTTAGAGATTATGATTACATTAATGATGAACGTTTATCTGAGCAAGTATTAACCTATTTGATGAAAGAACAGAAATACGGTGCTTATATGATTAAGCAAAAAATGAAACTTCGAGGACTTGCGATTCCTCAAGAAATTTCTGCTTATGATGAGGTAAAAGCTGCTTATCGGGTGGTAGAGAAAAAATTTGGATCTATTCTCAATGAAGAGAAGACTCCTCGGGTAAAAGTTTTTAGTTTTCTCAAATACAGGGGGTTCTCAACAAGCACAATTCAAGTTGTATGCAATGATTTTTATGAATAAATTCTGCTTTTTGAGAGGCCTTGGTAGGCTTGTAAAATCTTGACAGAAAGGGCTTTGAAGTCTAAAATTAATAATAGCCTTATTTATTTATATGATGATATGGCTAATTGATAATTTAATGCATAAAGGGCATAAAAAGGAGCATGAAAGCTCAATTTTGAGAAATAAAAAGGAGGTGAAAGAAATTTTAGAGTATAGTCTAATTGCAGTGGTAATGGTACTGATTGGACTAGGGGTAGGCTATTTTTTAAGAAAAAATATTGCTGAAGGAAAACTGAATCAAGCTGAACAAGAGGCTGCTCGCATCATTGCAAATGGTGAACGCACAGCTGAGTCTAAAAAGAAAGAAGCTTTATTAGAAGCGAAAGAAGAAATTCATAAGCTCCGTTCTGATGTAGAACGAGAAAATAAAGATCGTCGTTCTGAACTTCAACGTATGGAACGTCGTATTCTTCAAAAAGAAGAATCTTTGGATAAAAAATTAGACAATATTGAGCACAAAGAGGAAGCTTTACATCGCAAAGAAGCTGACTTAGCCCAAAGCCGTGAAAAGGTAGAAGCTTTGTATGAAAAACAAATGGCAGAATTGGAACGTATTTCTGGCATGACGTTCGAAGAAGCAAAAAATATCTTGTTAACGAATGTGGAACAAGAAATCCGTCATGAAACGGCGATTATGGTTAAGGAAATGGAGCAGCAAGCTAAGGATGAAGCGGAGAAAAAAGCGAAAGAAATTATCTCCTCTGCTATCCAACGTTGTGCAGCTGACCATGTAGCGGAAACTACCGTATCCGTAGTGGCATTGCCTAATGATGAAATGAAGGGGCGCATTATCGGTCGTGAGGGCCGTAACATTCGTGCACTCGAAACATTAACAGGTATTGATTTGATTATCGATGACACACCAGAAGCAGTTATTCTTTCCGGCTTCGATCCAATTCGTCGTGAAGTGGCTCGTATTGCGCTGGAAAAATTGATTGTAGATGGTCGTATCCATCCAGCTCGTATTGAAGAAATGGTTGGTAAAGCTCGTAAAGAGGTGGACCAAACTATTAAAGAGGCTGGTGAACAAGCGACATTTGAAGCTGATGTTCATGGCTTACATCCTGAAATTGTTAAGATTTTAGGCCGTTTGAAATATCGTACTAGTTATGGTCAAAACGTATTGAAACATTCCATTGAAGTATCTCATTTAGCAGGTTTAATGGCAGCTGAACTAGGCTGTGATGTAACTTTGGCTAAACGAGGTGGTTTGATTCATGATATTGGTAAAGCATTAGACCGTGAACTTGAAGGTTCTCATGTTCAAATCGGTGTTGATGTGGCTCGTAAATATCGTGAAAGTGCAGCAGTAATTAACTGTATTGGTGCTCATCATGGTGATGAAGAGTTCCAAACCGTAGAAGCTGTATTAGTAGCTGCCGCTGATGCTATCTCCGCTGCCCGTCCAGGAGCACGTCGAGAAACATTAGAAAACTACTTAAAACGTTTATCTAAATTGGAAGAAATCGCTGAATCCTTCGAAGGCGTTGAAAAATGTTTTGCTATTCAAGCCGGTCGTGAGATTCGCGTTGTAGTAAAACCGGATAAGATTGATGAAGCTGAGTCTACATTACTTGTTCGGAATATCGTAAAACGCATCGAGTCAGAACTTGAATATCCAGGCCAAATTAAGGTCGTAATTATTCGTGAAACTCGCGTTGTGGATTACGCAAAATAATATGCTATAAGCGATAAGTATAGGCTGCAATGTTTTCATTGCAGCCTATTGTTATCAAAGTTTCGGTAATTATATATTGCTATATACGGCGTATAGGAATCATCATTTACATTGCGTTGTAGATGATGATTCCTATGATTCGTATCAAGTTATTTATACTTTTTTAATAATTTAATTGATTAAAATGCTTTACAAATAGAGGATTTTTTATTTGTATATAGAATTAATATATATATGGGGAAGGAGGCGTTGGCTATGAGCCGATATTTTGAAAATGAGTTGATTGAACAAATCAAAGATGCTAATGATATCGTGTCAGTTGTATCCGAGCATGTAGCCTTAAAGAAACGCGGCAAGAACTATTGGGGTTGTTGTCCATTTCATAATGAAAAAACGCCATCCTTTAGTGTAGCCCCTGAAAAGGGTTTTTATTATTGCTTTGGGTGCCATGCATCAGGAAATGCTATTAAATTTCTTATGGAATTAGAGCATTTAACTTTTGTAGAAGCCCTAGAGCGGCTAGCTAATCGAGCTAATATTCCATTGCCAGAGGCGAAACTTTCACCTGAACAAAGAGCTAGAGATGAAAGGCGCAAAAAACTGTATGAAGCTTCTGATTTAGCGTCTACCTTTTTCCATAACTGTCTCACTCAAACGTCTATTGGTAAAGTGGGATTAGATTATTTGAAAAAGCGAGGGCTCACACAAGAGACCATAGAAACATTTAAGCTTGGTTTTGCTCCTGATGGTTGGGATAAGTTATATCGTGCCTTTCATGAGCGTGGCATTGATGATTCCATTCTTTTAGAGTTGAATCTTGTCCGAAAGAACCAAAAGGGTCAATTTTATGATTTCTTCAGAAATAGAATTATGTTCCCCATTATGGATGGTAAAGGGCGAGTAGTTGCTTTTGGTGGACGCGTTATGGATGATAGTACACCAAAATATTTAAACTCTCCAGAGTCATCAATCTTTGAAAAAGGTAAACTCTTATTTGCCTTTGATAAGGCTTATAAATCTATTCGTGAGGAAAAACAAGCTATTCTTGTAGAAGGCTATATGGATGTTATATCCGCTCATAATCATGGTGTTACTAATGTAGTCGCATCATTGGGGACTGCTTATACAAGAGATCATGGGCATATCTTGATGAGGCAGGCTGAAGAAATCGTGTTAGCTTATGATATGGATGGTGCTGGTCGTCAGGCGGCTGCTAGAGCTATTGAATTATTGCAAAATACGGATTTTAAGGTGCGTGTCCTTGCTATGCCAGACGGCAAAGATCCAGATGATTATGTGCGTAATCATGGGGGACAGGCATTTAAGGAGTTAGTTGCTAAAGCTGTTAAGCCTCTAGATTATCTATTAAGTGAGTCTTTAATCAAACATGATACAAATGATACAGAAGGGAAGCAGGCTGTTATGGCAGATGTTTTCCCATATATTGCAAATATAGATAGTCAAACACAGAGAGATGATGCTTTAAAAACATTGGCATTGCCATTATGGCTTGATAATAGTACTATTTTTAGATACTTTAGAGATTATGTGAAAAAAGGACAAATTGAATTAGTGGATACTGCATCAACACCTTTGCCAACACAGGATTTACCAAAGGGAGATGCGGAAAAATTATTATCCTTAGCTTTCACAGATGGCGAAGTATTACAACATATGATGAGCTATTTGCCATTAGAGGACTTTGAAAAAATTGAATATCGAGGTATAATAGAAAAGCTATTCACCTTGTATAAGTCCGAAGGTCGTCTAGATGAAACTGCAATTCAATCTGTTTTATCTTCTCAAGAATACGATATTTACTCTAGGTTGGTCGTCATGAGTGACGATGAATACAAGGTACAAGTGCCTGCATTAATCCGTAAGATAAGGCTCCATTCATTGCGTGAACAGTATAAAGCGCATTCAATTATGGCGGATCAATTAAAACGAGCAGGAGATTCGACGTTTATTAGCGAATTACATAAGTGTCAGGAAATACAGAATTTAATTAGAGAATGGTCTAAGTAAATCATTAATGGTTAAAAAGGAGAGCGCTGTGGCTAAGAAAGTACAAAAAAGTCAAATAGAGGAGATTGTTGAGCAACTTCTTGAAAAAGGCCGTAAGAGCGGTGTGTTGACACAATCCGAGATTTCAGATGCTCTTCATGAGCAGACGGAAATTACTGCGGAACAATTAGATGATATTTATACGACTTTGGGTAAATTGAATGTAGAGATTGTGGCAGATATTGATGCTGATGATACAGATAGTCATACAATTGAAACGGATGAAGATGAAGACGAAGTTTCTAGCGAGAAGAAAATTTCTATCGATTTAAGTGTTGATTCTGGTGTTAATATTGATGACCCTGTACGAATGTACCTAAAAGAGATTGGTCGAGTGCCATTGCTTTCAGCTGATGAAGAAATCGTATTAGCTAAGCAAATCGAAGCTGGTGCACAAGAGGATGCTACATATAAAGATATTCAACTTAGCAAAAAGGCAAAGAAAAAATTGGTAGATGCTAACTTGCGACTAGTTGTAAGTATCGCAAAACGTTATGTAGGTCGCGGTATGTTGTTCTTGGATTTAATCCAAGAAGGTAACTTAGGTCTTATTAAAGCGGTAGATAAATTCGATTATACTAAAGGTTATAAATTTTCTACGTATGCTACATGGTGGATTCGTCAAGCAATTACGCGTGCTATTGCAGACCAAGCTCGTACGATTCGTATTCCTGTACATATGGTAGAAACAATTAATAAATTGATTCGTATTTCTAGACAATTGTTGCAAGACAAGGGTCGTGAGCCATTGCCAGAAGAAATTGCTGAAGGTATGGGAATTACTGTAGAGCGGGTGCGTGAAATTCAAAAAATCGCCCAAGAGCCAGTATCTTTGGAAACTCCGATTGGTGAAGAGGAAGATTCCCATTTAGGGGACTTCATCGAGGACCAAGATGCGATTGCTCCAGACGATGCAGCTAGTTATATTTTATTGCAAGAGCAGATTGAAGATGTATTTACATGCTTGACTGATCGTGAGCAACAAGTATTGATTTTACGTTTTGGGTTGAAGGATGGTAAGCCTCGCACATTGGAAGAAGTTGGTCAACATTTCAATGTAACAAGAGAACGTATTCGTCAGATTGAAGGTAAAGCGCTTACTAAATTGCGCAACCGCGGTAAACGTGATAAAATCAAAGACTTCTTATAAGATTTTGAATCTCTTAAGGGTTGTAATGCAGTGTTGTATAGCACTGTATTACAACCCTTTTGTGTTATAATAAAAAATGGTAATATCTTACAATAAAAAGTAATTTATGATAAGACTTACGTAATAGACAAGCGTTTCATGTAATAGCGATAAGTTTTATGTAATAGATATAAGTTGAAAGCTTATGTAATAGATAGGAGATATAATGTTTACAGTTACTAAACGGTTAGAGGTGAGTGCATCTCATCAATTAAAACTAGATTATCCGAGTAAATGTCAAAATCTTCATGGGCATAATTGGATTATTACAGTTCATGCACGTTCTGAAGAGTTAGATCATAATGGGATGGTCATCGACTTTACGATTATTAAAGAAAAAATTCATGGTCGATTGGACCATCGCCATATCAACGATGTACTAGGCGATATAAATCCTACTGCGGAGAATATGGCAAAATGGATCGCTGATGAATTGGGCCCAAAATGCTTTAAAGTAGAGGTTCAAGAATCTGAAGGGAACACAGCTATTTATGAACGTGATTGAGATTTTTGCCTCTATTGATGGGGAAGGTAGTCGGCAAGGCTTGCTGACTACATTTTTACGCCTTCATGATTGCAATATTCGCTGTTCCTATTGCGACACGACTTATAGCTACGGCATTGATAGTGTTTTCACAGAGATGACTGTAGCTGAGGTGGCTGATGTTATTGAAAGCTTAGGCAATCATCGCATTACTATTACTGGTGGGGAGCCTCTATTACAAGAAGCTGCTGTTGTAGAGTTAATTGATGAATTAAATCGTCGGAAGGCTTTAAAGATACAAGACAGTCCATCAAGTCAAAGTGATTTAACTCGTATTAATGATGTAGATAAAGATGTAGATAAATTTGATAAACGAAAGATACCTAATATTAGCTATTATGATTTCAATATTGAAACAAATGGTACGATTATTCCAAGCTTTCATAGAGATAATGTGTGGTTTACCTACGATTATAAAACGCCGTCCTCTTTAGCCGAAGAGTCTATGAATATAGATATATTCAAGGTGGCTACAGAACGTGATTTGATTAAGTTTGTCGTTGGTTCTCCAGAAGATTTGGATTGTATGCGTCGCATAATTAGTAAATATTCTACAGTGGCTCAAATATATGTATCGCCTGTATGGGGACAGATTGAGGCGGCATCGATTATCGATTATATGAAAACATATAATTTGCAGAATGTACGATTCCAACTGCAAATCCATAAATTTGTCTGGGATCCAGATGCAAAGGGTGTATAGTATTGTTAGGCTGTGTAGTATCAGTATCTTTTCTATGGTATGATATGAGGCCTGATGAAATCTTGATATAAAGGGGTAAATATGGATACAAAAAAAATAGAATCACTTATATATCAGTTGTTAGAAGCATTAGGTGAGGATCCTAATCGGGAGGGTTTGTTAGAAACACCGAAACGGGTGGCTCAAATGATGGAAGAGGTATATGAAGGCATTCAGTATACAAATGCTGAGATTGCAGACATGTATGGTAAGACCTTCGCTGTAGATACAAATCAAATGGTAGTAGTAAAGGATATTACTTGCTTCTCTCATTGTGAACATCATATGGCATTGATGTATGATATGAGTATCAGTATTGGGTACATCCCAAAAGGTCGTGTCATAGGTTTATCTAAGATTCCCCGCATAGCTGAAATGTGCTGCAAGCGTTTACAATTGCAAGAAAAAATTGGTGAAGATATTGCGGAAGTAATTTCCTTAGCGACAGGGTCTGATGATGTTATTGTGCACATTACATCGTCTCACAGCTGCATGAGTGCACGAGGCATTAAATCTACAGATAGCCAAACGACTACACTAACTACTAAAGGCGTATTTAACGAAGATCATATGATTCACTGTTTTATGCTAATGAAATAGTCTTAGCGTTTGAGTTGCCTTGACTAAATGATAGTCTATTCGGTATAATTAATAAGCTAGAAACTAACTGAGGGCCTATAGCTCAGGGGTAGAGCAACCGGCTCATAACCGGTCGGTCCCTGGTTCGAACCCAGGTGGGCCCACCATTATGTTGACATCTACCGTCCTTGAGAACTCAAGGGCGGTTATTTTTATATGTAACTCATTTTGAGGCAACATAATAGATATTATTTCAGAATAGTATTGTATTTAGACATATATAAACGAGAACAAATAAGTAAGAAAATAATCAAGAATTAGTAATTACGAATAAATAATTAGTGATAGTAGAGGAAGTTATGGAACCTAGACCTATGATGGACCGCCTAGAAGCGGTATTCTCAATCGTACCAAAGGCTCATGCCATTGCCGATATCGGTACTGATCATGGCTATTTAGCGGTAGAGCTCATCAACCGTCAACGCGCTGAATATGTCATTGCCGGTGATGTACATAAAGGTCCGTTAGAGTCTGCAAGATCATATGTTGAGTCTTGTGGACTAGCCGATAAAGTAGATTGTCGTTTAGGCGATGGTCTTAAAGTGATAGAAACGGGCGAGTTGAACGGCGCCATTTGTTGTGGTATGGGTGGATTTTTAATGCGGGATATTGTAGATGCAGGCCCAGAACCATTAGAGTTCTATGTACTCCAACCACAGAATGGACAAAAAGAATTACGTCAATATATGGTTCAAAAGGGATATGTTATCGTTTTAGAAATCATCGTAGAAGATGCTGGTAAGCTCTATACAGCATTTTTAGCCGTGCGCAATGACTGCGTGGAAGCTTATACAGGTATGACTGAATATGTAGATGTTTATCAATCGTTACCGGAAGACTCCTTGTTGTGGTCTATAGGGGCTTTATTGGAACAAGATAGACCACCACTTTGGATGAAATATATAGAGTATTTAATATATCAACGACAATGTGCATTAGATGATATGACAGAGAAATTAAATCATACTGATAAATATCAGGATTTAGAGCAGGAAGTTAATTTTCTTCGTAATCTTTTAGAGAATAAATAGAAAGAAGTGAGTTGTATGATAACGGTTCAACAAGTTATTACCTTGATGGAGCAATTAGCACCGCATTCGTATGCAGAGTCTTGGGATAATGTAGGTTTAATGGTGGGCGATCGGAATGTAGTTGTTACAGGTGTAGTGACTACGTTAGACGTAACAGAAGAAACCGTAGAATATGCTATTGAACAAAATTGTAATTTAATTGTTAGCCACCACCCATTAATCTTTAAAGGGTTGAAACAGATATCATGTGATACTGCTCAAGGGCGTACGATTAATAAGCTGATTCAACATAAGATTGCTGTATATAGTGCTCATACAAATCTTGATATCGCTCCAGGCGGTCTCAATGATATGTTGGCGAAGCAATTGGGACTTATTGATATTAAGGGCTTCATTAAAACTGGTGAAGAGGCGCTTTATAAGGTGACCACCTTTGTACCTGAAAGCTCGGCTGATGCGGTTCGTTTGGCGATGGGCGATGCAGGGGCAGGCCGAATTGGCAATTACGAGCATTGTAGTTTCAGTATCCATGGGGAAGGACGCTTTGTTGGTAATGAAGATTCTCATCCTGTCATTGGGGCAGCTGGCGCTTTGACAGTGGTTCCTGAGGTACAAGTGAATGCTATCGTTGATGGTACGCATTTAAGCAAAGTCGTAGCGGCTATGAAAGCTGCTCATCCATATGAAGAAGTTGCTTATGAGGTTTTGAATATAGTCGAGCCTACTAGTTCAACTCAATATCTAGGACGGGTAGGTCGCTTGCCTAATGCATTAAACTTAGATTCTTTCCGTGAGTGGGTACAAGAAGCGTTGCCTGATGCTAACATTCGTTTTGCTGGTATTGTGCCGAAAGCGATTCAATCCATTGCTCTATGCTCTGGTGCAGGTGCAGAATTTATTAAGGATGCTGCCCGGTTACATGTAGATGCCTATATTACAGGTGATGTGAAGTATCATGAGGCGCAAATGGCTAAGGAATTAGGCTTACTCGTAGTTGATGCGGGGCATTTTGGAACTGAGTCTATAGTGGCACATGGTTTACGTGACTATTTAATCTCTGCAGGGCTTACTGTTCCTGTGAAAGCTTTCACAGAACAAAATGATTTCTTCTTTGTGTAATGATGCATTTTCTTGCAACAAATTGTTAGCTATGATAAACTGAATTGAAGCAAGTATGAAAGACGGTTGCGAGTCTATAAGACTCGAGGAAAGTCCGAGCTCCATAGGGCAGGATGCCAGATAACGTCTGGCGAGGGTAACCTTAGGGAAAGTGCCATAGAAAAGGAAACCGCCACGTAAGTGGTAAGGGTGGAAAGGTGAGGTAAGAGCTCACCAGCAGTCTGGTAACAGGCTGGCTAGGTAAACCCCATCCGGAGCAAGACCGAATAGGGAAGGGTTAAGGGTGGTCCCGCCTACCTTCCGGGTTGTGTCGCTCGAGCGTGCAGGCGACTGTACGCCTAGAAAGATAATCGTCACCGCGCAAGCGGAACAGAACTCGGCTTATTGATTGCTTGCTTCTATATTTAACATATAATTGATAGTATATAAGATTGTAGATCTTTGTTAGGAGAACTTCATGGCAATTACAGCAATTACTAGTGTACAAGAATTTGATGAGAAAGTGCTTGGCGCTAAAGGTTTAGCTATTGTTGATTTTTGGGCTGGTTGGTGCGAACCTTGCACCGTTATGCGTCCAGAAATTGAAGACGTAGCAGAGCGTTTAAAAGGTCAAGTAGAATTCTTTAGTGTTAATGCAGAAGATAAAAATCTTCGCGGTATTTTGTTAAAAGAAGATGTTGATGGTATTCCATCCTTAGTATTCTTCCGAGATGGTAAAATGCTTGATTCCCTTGTGGGTTATAAAAAAGCAGATATGCTTGAGTCTCTAATAAAGGAAGTTATCTAATTAATTAATAACTAGGAATTCGTAGAAAATAAATAACATGAGGCTGTATATAAGAAAAGTTAATTTCTTATATACAGCTTTTTTGTTAAATTTTATAGTTTTCATAAATGTTAAGTGATATAATAAAATAGTGAAAATATGATTGTCATCATGCTGGTTGAACTTCGTCAAACTGATAGAGTGAGCTCATAAAAATGATTTCTGTCATAAACGTTGTAGTTTATTAAGTAATATAATTATATTGCGCAAAGTTGTTGTAAGGAGGCTATATTCCATGAAGAATCGTATAAATAGTTTGTGGACACTCTTCCAAGAACGCCGTTTGAGTCGACGCACATTTATGAAATCCTGTGTAGCACTCACTGCTATTTTAGGTCTACCTCCAACGATGTTAGACACCGTTGTTAAGGCTGCCGAAACAACTGAATTACCTACGGTGATTTGGTTGCATGGTCATGAATGTACTGGTTGTAGTGAATCTTTTATCCGTTCATCCTCTCCCTTTACTTCTGATGTTATTTTGAACATGATTTCTCTTGAATATGATGATACTTTGGCGGCAGCGTCTGGTGCACCATTAGAGGAACATTTAGAAAAAATCATCAAAGAAAAAGCCGGTAAATATATCTTGGCTGTTGAAGGTGGCGTACCACTTGATGAAGATGGTGTTTATTGCACAGTAGGTGGACGTACATTTAAAGAATCCTTATTAGAAGCAGCTAAAGGAGCTGCAGCAATCATAGAATATGGTTCTTGTGCTTCTTGGGGCGGTATACAGGCGGCAAAACCAAATCCAACAAATACAGTTTCTGTATCTTCCGTTGTATCTGGTAAGCCAATTATCAAGGTTCCTGGCTGCCCTCCAATTCCAGAGGTTATGACTGGTGTAATCATGCACTATGCATTATTTGGTCAAATCCCACCTCTTGATGCGCAAGGTCGTCCAAAACAATTTTATGGCAATCGTATTCACGACACATGCTATCGTCGTGCCTTCTTTGATTCTGGACTCTTCGTTGAAAAGTTTGACGATGATGCATCTAAATCTGGTTGGTGCTTGTACAAGGTAGGTTGTCGTGGACCTCAAACATATAACTCTTGCGGTAATCTACGTTGGTGGAATGGTTTGTCCTATCCAATTCAATCCGGTCACGGCTGTATTGGTTGCTCTGAAAAGGGCTTCTGGGATAATGATGTGTTCTACAAACGATTACCAGATATTCCATTGGCTAATACTATCACAACTGCTGATACAATCGGTACAGTAGCTGCCGTTGGTGCCACTGCAGCGGTTATCGTTCATGGTGCAGCAACTCTTACGCGTAATAAAATTCTTGATATGAAAGAAGAAAAACGCTTAAAAGAACAAGGCTTATGGGATGAAAAGAAACATAATAATGGAGGAGGTCACTAATGAAACGCGTAGTAGTAGATCCGATTTCCCGTATTGAAGGTCATTTACGGGTTGAAATAAAAGTTGATGAAGCGAGTGGTAAAGTAGAGGACGCATTGTCTTCTGGTACTGCTTGGCGCGGTATCGAACTTGTTGCTAAAGATCGCGATCCTCGTGACCTTTGGGCGTTCGTACAACGGATTTGTGGTGTATGTACTACAACACATGCGTTGGCAGCATTACGTGCGGTAGAGGATGCAATTGGAATTACAATTCCTAAAAATGCAAACTATATACGTAATATCATGCATAGTAGTCTAGATGTGCATGATCATATCGTGCATTTCTATCACTTACATGCGCTTGATTGGATTAGTCCGGTAGCAGCTCTTAGTGCAGATCCTGCTAAAACCGCTCAATTACAAAATGATGTATTAGCAACTTATAATGTGAGCGGTTTAGCACCTGCGGAAACGGCATCAAAAGACTCTGCCTATCCTAAAGAGTTTCCTAAGGCTACTACAGCATACTTTACGGCTGTACAACAAAAGGTTAAGAAAATAGTTGAATCAGGCCAATTGGGGATTTTCTCCGCTCAATGGTGGGATCATCCTGATTATAACTTGTTACCGCCAGAAGTTCATTTGATGGCCGTATCTCATTATTTGAACATTCTTGATCGTCAACGGGATATTGTAATTCCTCATGTTGTATTTGGTGGCAAAAACCCTCATCCTCATTACATTGTAGGTGGCATGCCATGCTCTATTTCTATGAATGATATGAATGCCCCTATTAATACGCAACGCCTTGCTGCTGTAGAGCAATCTATTGCATTGACTAAAGACTTAGTTGATAATTTCTACGTGCCAGATCTATTAGCTATCGGTAAAATATATGTAGAAAAAGGTATGATCGATGGTGGTGGCCTTGCGAAGAAACGCGTTATGTCCTATGGCGATTATCCTGATGATACGTACACCGGTATTTCTAATGGTGAGTATCATAAGAAATGTATTGTTCGTTCCAATGGTGTTGTTGAGAACTTTGCATTAGGTGTAGATAAAGCAACATTCATCCCATTAGAAGGTAAGGATTTCATGGATCCTCAATATCTTAGTGAAGAGGTTGATCATTCCTGGTTTACATATCCAGATGGAACAAAAACACTTCATCCTATTGAAGGTGTTACTGATCCTAAATTTACAGGTCCTAAATCTGGTACAAAAGAAAAATGGGAATTCCTTGATGAAGATAAAAAATATTCTTGGATTAAATCTCCAACTTTCAAAGGGAAAACTGCAGAGGTTGGTCCATTAGCAAAATATATTGTTGTGTATACAAAGGTAAAACAAGGCATAATCAAAGACCCAACTTGGGCTGAATCTATGATTGTTCGTCAAATTGATACAGTATCACAAGTATTGGGTGTACCAGCTCATGTATGGATGACTACTATGGTGGGACGTACGGCATGTCGTGGCCTTGATGCACAAGTAGCGGCAAATATTAGCCAATACTTCTTTAACAAACTTGTATCTAATATTAAAAATGGTGATACTACAGTAGCGGATATGACTAAGTTTGAACCAAATACATGGGATAAAGATGCTAAAGGTGTTGGTCTTGTAGATGCGCCTCGTGGTGGTTTGGGGCACTGGATACATATTAAAGATGGACGCTCTGCAAACTATCAATGTATCGTACCATCTACATGGAATGCATGCCCTAAAACTGCAGCTAATGAACATGGTGCCTATGAAGATTCCATGATTGATACACATGTAAAAATTGCGGATAAACCACTTGAAATTTTGAAGGTAATTCACTCCTTTGATCCATGCCTGGCATGTGCAACCCATTTATACAATAAAAAAGGCGAAAAAATTGTTTCCGTCAATACAGATGCATTGTGTAAATAAAGGGTGGTGGACTTATGTTAATACATACTGACAAAAAGGCGTATGTCGTATTTAGTCTATGGCTGCGCATATTCCACTGGACTATGGTGCTAAGCGTAACTGCATTATTTTGGACAGGTCTATATATCGGTGATCCCGGATTTGCAGCTATCACAGGTAATCCAGAGCCAACTTTTGCTATTGATGGCTGGTTCTCTATGGAAACTATGCGTCGTATCCATTTCACTGCAGGGGTTATCTTAACATTCTCCTTTATTTTCCGATTTGCAGGAGCTCTTTGGAATCGAGGAGATAGATTATTACCTAAATTCCGCCAAAAACGGTATTGGTACGGTCTTAAAGAAACAACATTGCACTATTTAATGATTCCTCAAAAACATGAACATCATTGGCTTCGTAATTCCTTAGCTAGAACTGCGTATATGATGGTATACATTATGTTCTTCTTTGAAATTTTAACGGGTTTCGCAATGTATTCGATGGTTAACCCTAATGGTATTCTAGGAACTTTATTTGCACCAGTGGTTACATTATTTGGTGGTGAATACAAGGTCCATGTTATCCATCACTACATTGCGTGGGGATTCTTGTTCTTTACTATTGTTCACGTGTATATGGCATTCCGAGAAGATGTTATGGAGGAGTCGGGCGAAGTATCGGCTATGGTTTCCGGTATGAAATATTACGCTCATGATCCAATTGATATTGAAGACCTCAATGGTAAACGTCGTCGTGGGGAACGTATTGATAAACCATCTGGTACTACATATCGTCCAAGTGATCCTAATGATCCTAGAGAAAGAGAATTACAAGAAAATGACTAAAACAAGTACTGATATTATTAGTGGCTTGGAACAATACGCGGACTCAAAGGGTCCGCGTATTGATTTAAACAGCCTTTATGATGATGGAGACAATGAAATTATCCTACTTGGAGTCGGCAATATTTTGCTTACCGATGAGGGATTAGGTGTTCATGTAGTAAAAGAATTGAAAGAATCTTTCACATTTACGCCTGCGATTTCCATTATTGACGGTGGCACTATGGGAATGGAATTACTTACGTATATGCGTGGTATGAAGAAAATCCTTCTTGTAGACGCTATTAATGGCGGAGATGCTCCAGGAACTATATATGAATTTCCTCATAAGGAATTAGAACAATATTTTACGGAACATATTTCTGTACATGAAGTAGGAATGCAAGATATTTTACGTATCCGTGCTATTCAAGAGGATCCATTAGAAGATGCAGTGGTTATCGGTGTAGAGCCGGAATCATTGGAAATTGGTTTTGAACCTAGCGAGCCGGTACAATGCGCCTTGCCTGAGGTTAAGAAGCGTGTTTTGAATGTACTACGAGAATGGGGCGTAGTAGCTGAGCCTAAAGCACAAAGTGAAAATTTCATATAGTATATAGATAGCTTATAGAATGTAAAGATAGTCTCTGTATAGGAGTATTTATGATTGAAAATTATGGTAATGTTCGCGCCGTTTTAAATGAGTTGCGTTTGGCTCTAAAGAATTTGCGTGAAACTGGTGAGACATATTCGATTTATATTGAAAAAACGGGTTTAACAGAGGAAGAACAAGTTGAAGTATTAGAAACACTTGGACGCGGTCATATTACGATTAACTTTAATGAAACTGATCAACCTGTAGAATGGTATGAATCACAATTTTCTGGAATCTGGATTGGGACTTATAAAAATGGTCGTGATGACTCAATTTTACATACCGTAGAGGTCGCTAAGTATCCAGTTGTAGCTGGTGCTTATATAGAGGATATGGAACTGGCGGAGGAAGATTTACAATCTTGGATTGATGCTGCTGGATTATAGTAAAGAAGACCCTTAACGGGTCTCCTTTTTTATGAAAAATAGATGAAAATAGATATTTCCGGTAAATTTGTGATAAAAATACATACAAATTTTTGATTAATAGTTAATAAAGTAAGAAATAATCATATTTATTTCAATATTATTAAAATAAATATTTTTTATAAATCGCTTTATTAATTAGTTTTACAAATGAATTGATATTATATTAATTTGCTATAGTTATATAAAAGATAAATGAAGTGTTTTGTTGGTGTTTTATAGAGAAATGGCTTATTTACTGGCTTTATAAACATTATTAGGCTTATTGTTAACCTTTAGCATTTGCCTTAATTTACTAATTAACATAAAATATGTGAGTAAAATACTTTGGAGGATTTATGTTACTTTCTATTGTAGTGCCTGTATATAACGAAGAGGAAAATATAGCGAACTTTTATAAAGCTGTAACTGATGTTATGTCAGGTCTCACATATGATTATGAACTAATCTTCGTGGATGATGGATCTAGTGATTCGTCAGCTATGATACTGCGTGAAATTGCATTCAATGACAAACATGTTAAAGTGTTATTGCTGGCTCGTAACTTTGGGCATCAAACGGCACTTACATGTGGGCTTGATTATGCTCATGGCGATGCAGTCATTACAATGGACGGTGATATGCAGCATCCACCAGCATTGATTCCTGAACTAGTTCGATTATGGGAATCAGGGTATGATGTGGTGCGTACCATACGCGATTCAACTGATGACGCTAGTTGGGCTAAATCTTTCACGTCTAAGTATTATTACAAACTGATGAACAAAATGGCCGATGTTCCTATTGTTGAAGGCGGGTCCGATTTCCGCCTCATGAATAGTAAAGCATTGGGCACGTTGAAACGATTCAGAGAACATGGTCGATTTTTACGCGGTATTGTCGGCGCCTTAGGGTACAGACAAGCAGAGTTGCACTTTGTGGCACCACCTCGATTTGCAGGTGTCTCAAAGTTTAGTGTGCGTAAAATGATTCGATTTGCTCTGGATGGTGTAACCGCTTTTTCAAGGGTGCCTTTACGGGCCGCCTTGTATGTAGGTGTACTTTGTGGTGGAATGAGCTTTTTGCTCATTTTACATCTTTTGTATGTATATCTTACAGGACAAGCTTTGAATGGGTGGACAACCTTGGGCGTATCAATCTTGTTTATTGGTGGAATTCAACTCGTCGGACTGGGAATTATTGGCGAGTATGTAGGTCGTATTTTTGAAGAGGTGAAGCAACGGCCTTTGTATTGGGTTAAGTCAGCTATAAATTTTGAAGAGCATGAAGAGGCTCCGTTACTCGGACCAAGTAGTGCAGATGTTTTTATGGCACCAGAGGCTTATACCAACAAGAGCAAAGAAGACTAGCTGTATTTGTGAATGCAAATAAATAGACGGTTAGTATATTTTGAATAAATAACTTACTTTAAAAGTTTTTTGGAAAGGAAGCATATGAAGTCAAAATATAGTAAGGTTAAAATAACGGCATTAACATTAACTTTTGTGTGTGCCACAACAGCCATGGTTGGCGCAACAACATTACAATATGGTGATAAGGGCAAAAGTGTTACAGCGGTTCAACAACAACTAATTAAACACGGCTATAATGCTACAGATAAAAATGGTGTATATGGTAAGGAAACGAAGTGGGCAGTTCGTTTGTTCCAACAAGATCGTGGCCTTCCAGTGGATGGTATCGTAGGTCCTGCTACGTATAACGCATTGATGGGTGCTCCTCGTTCTACGAAGGCAGTATTGACTCAAAATGCAGCGACTAAAGCAGTAGCAACGAAATCCGCTTTTACAAACAGCAACGCGACATCCCGTCGTATCGCTGGTCAATCCATTAATGGCAAGAACGTTAAATTAAACAATATTACGAAAAATGAAACACCTAGCAGTATTCACGCAATCTTGGCAGAAGCTGACAAATACCGCGGTGTACCATATGTATTTGGCGGTACTACTCCAAGTGGCTTTGACTGCTCTGGTTATGTTAAATATGTATTTGAAAAACAAGGTATTTCCTTACCACGTTTGGCAGATGAACAGTATAACGTAGGTGTTGAAGTTTCTCGTGCGAACTTGAAAGCAGGGGATTTGGTATTCTTCGAAACATATGAACCAGGTCCATCTCACTCTGGCATTTATATTGGCGATGGCAAGTTCATTAGCGCCACTTCCAGTCGTGGTGTTGCAGTAGCAGATCTTGATACTGGCTATTGGGGTGAACGTTACATCGGCGCAAAACGCGTTGTACGCTAATTTAATAACTAGCCATAAAAGAGGCTATACGAATCAATTTTGTTTTGTTGATTTGTATAACCTCTTTTTATGTTTATTATTTACGATTTAACTAGCATTGACTAAATTTGACCTTTACTTTTATTGTAAAAAATATGGATAAAATTTATATCTTTTACGGTCTGATTGGATTGGTGTGAAAGTGCGTAAATTCCGCATAATCTCAATGTTTTTAATAGATTTTATCTCGTTTTTGCGTTATAATGAAGAGTAAATAATTTTAGGAGGAATATACACATGAAGGGTAATGAACTGCGTCAAGCATACTTGCAGTTTTTTGAAAGTAAAGGACATTTAAAATTAGATAGTTTTTCTCTTATACCAGAAAACGATCCGTCTTTGTTATTGATCGGGGCAGGTATGGCGCCATTGAAGCCTTTCTTTACAGGTAAATTGGTACCTCCTTGTCGTCGTATTACAACATGCCAAAAAAGTATGCGTACCGGTGACCTTGAAAACGTAGGGCGTACAGCACGGCATCATACATTCTTTGAAATGTTGGGGAATTTCTCTTTCGGGGACTACTTTAAAAAAGAAGCTATTCATTGGGCGTGGGAGTTTTTAACTGAGGTTATTAAACTCGATAAAAATAGATTATATGTTACTGTATATCCAGATGACCAAGAGGCATATGATACATGGCATAATGATTGTGGTGTAGAAGAGAGCCATATCACGCGTCTCGAAGATAACTTCTGGGAAATTGGCGAAGGCCCATGTGGTCCAGATAGCGAAATCTTTTTTGATCAAGGCCCTGAACATGGTTGTGATGACCCTAATTGTGCGCCAGGCTGTGATTGTGATCGCTATCTTGAAATTTGGAACTTAGTGTTTACTCAATTCAATAAAATGCCAGATGGATCTTATGAACCATTACAACATAAAAACATCGATACAGGCGCCGGTCTTGAACGATTGGCTTCCGTATTACAAGGCTGTAAAACAAACTTTGAAACCGATTTGATTTTCCCAATCATCGAAGCCACTGCAAAACGCGCTGGTGTTACATATAACGAAGATCCAAATACAGATGTTTCTTTAAAAGTTATCGCTGACCACGCTCGTGCTGTCACTGCATTGATCTCCGATGGCGTATTGCCATCCAACGAAGGTCGCGGCTACGTATTGCGTCGTATTTTACGCCGTGCTGTACGTCATGGCCGTTTACTTGGTATTGAAGGTATCTTCTTAACACCACTTATTGATGTAGTCGTAGACATTCTTGGCCCTGGTATTACATCTATTGCTGAGAAACAAGACTTCGTTAAACGCGTGGTTCAAAACGAAGAAGAACGCTTTAACCAAACGTTGGAACAAGGTCTTGAGTTGTTAAACTCTTTAATTGATACATTAGCTGCTGAAAAAGCAATTGTTGTTCCTGGTACAGAAGTATTTAAACTATATGATACATATGGATTCCCTTGGGAATTAACAGAGGAAATAGCTTCTGAACGCGGCTTTACAATCGACCATGAAGGTTTTGAAGCTGCTATGAAAGAACAACGCGAACGCGCTCGTGAAGCTCGTGTAAAAGAAGATGCGAAGGTAGCAACACCAGACATTACATTCTTGAAAGATGAAGAACTTGTTGAAGATGAAGCAGAAACTGCATCTTCCGTATTGATGCTTGGTAAAGGTTCTGAACGCTTACAAACAGCAGCTGACGGCGATGAAATTACTGTTATTGTACGCACTACTCCTTTCCATGCTGAAGGGGGCGGTCAATTAGGTGATACAGGCTTTATCGTAGGCCCAATGGGTAAGGTAGAGGTTTATAATACAAAACGTTTACCAGAAGGCACTGTATATCATATCGGTACTGTTGTAGAAGGTTCTATCTCTGAAGGTGATGATGTAACACTTGAAGTGGATACAAATCGTCGCGCAGCAATGGCCCGTAATCATACAGCAACACACTTGTTACATGCAGCATTGAAAAAGGTTCTTGGCGAGCATGTTAACCAAGCTGGTTCTCTAGTAACTCCTGATTACTTGCGTTTTGACTTCACTCATTTTTCCCCTGTAACACAAGAGGAACTTGATCAAATTGAAGCACTTGTAAACGAAGAAATTTTAAAAGCTACGGACCTAGCTATCGCTGAAATGTCAATGGACGAAGCAAAAGCGAAAGGTGCGATGGCACTCTTTGGTGATAAATATGGCGATGTAGTTCGCGTTGTAGAGGTTCCTGGCTTCTCCGTTGAATTATGTGGTGGTTCTCATGTAGGCAATACAGCTTTCATTAGTTCTTTCCGTTTAACATCTGAAGCTGGTATCGGTTCTGGTGTACGTCGTATTGAAGCGATTACAGGTCGTGCAGCTCTCGATGCAGCAAAACAAGATCGTTTGACTATTGAACGCATGGCAAGCGAGCTTAAAACTAAAGTTCCTCAAATAGAAGAACGCTTACACCAAGTGTTGACAGAAGCTAAAGACACAGCAAAAGAATTAGAACAAATTCGTAAAGAAGTTTCGGCAGCGGGTGCAGCTGACATCGTTGCTGGTAAAGTTGTGATAGGTGATGTTGGATTTGTTGCCGCAGCTGTAAAAGCATCCTCTATTGATGAATTACGCGACTTAGCTGATATGGGCCTTGATAAATTGAATGGCTCTGGTGTGGTTCTTGTAGGCGCTGCTATGGGCGATGATAAGGTAAACTTTGTATGTAAAGTGTCTAAAGATGTCGTTGCTAAAGGTGCAAAAGCAGGTAATATTGTTAAAGCAGCAGCTCAAGTAGCTGGAGGTAATGGCGGTGGCCGTCCGGATATGGCACAAGCAGGTGGCAAAGAGCCAGCTAAATTAATGGAAGCCTTAAAAGCTGGTGGTGAAGCCTTAAAATCTATGTTACAATAGGCATATAATTTTATAATTATACTTGTATCTGTTATAGAAATTTTTTATAATACATAAAAAGTTACTGACTTTGTAGCTTTAATTCAAGTATAATAGTAGGTGAGATTTCACTTGTATAGTGAAATCTGCCGATGTAATAAAAAGGAGGGATACGATGAACGTTTCAGATGAAACCATGTTATTCCGTAAAGTAGACGATGAACCGATGACCGCTGAAGAGGTGCTCACTCGCGTTTACCAATCTATTCAAGAAAAAGGTTACAATCCAATTAATCAAATCTTAGGGTATCTAATCTCTGGAGATCCTGCGTATATAACAAGTTATAATAATGCGCGTTCCGATATCCGCCGTTTAGAGCGTGATGACTTGATTGAAGAATTGTTGAAAGAATACGCAAAGGCTAAACAATTATAATGAGAATTATGTCATTAGATGTAGGCAGCCGTACTATTGGTATTGCCTGTAGCGATGCACTGCTCATGACAGCACAAGGTATTGAAACCATTCGTAGAACATCTCTAGAAAAAGACTTTAATCGCTTACAAGAACTCATTTCTGAATATGAAGTACATGAACTTGTGGTAGGTATGCCGAAAAATATGAATGGTACAAAAGGTGAACGGGCTGAAAAGACTGAAGAATTCGTTGCAAAGATGAAGGAAGTCATCGATTTACCTGTTACATATTGGGATGAGCGGTTATCTACTGTTATGGCTGAACGTCAACTCATTGCGGCTGACGTGAGCCGTAAAAAGCGTAAATCCGTTATCGATAAAATGGCAGCGGTTGTAATTTTGCAAGGATATTTAGATCGCTTGCAGTTTAATAAATAAGTATTTTCTTTAAGGAGGGTTTCCAATGGTTGACCAAAATTTTGAGGGTGAAGTGTATTATTTGGAATTCGAAGACGAACATGGTAATAAACAATACTTCACAGAAGATGTTATCTTGAGTCATGAAGGTCAAGAGTATGCCGTTCTTGTGCATGTACAAGATGAAGATGCTGATCATGAAGGTCAAGATGACACATACATGATCTTGGCTCGCATCGAAACAAACGAAGAAGGCGTAGAAGAATACGTACCTTTGGATGAAGAAGATGAAAACTTTGAAACTCTAGTAAAATTGTATGAAGACATGGATGAAGACGAATAATCGTTTTTAGCATAAATTTAGCGTATTGTCAGTGGACAATGCGCTATTTTTATTTTGTTATACATTATCATTGTTGTACAAAGACGAGACTTCATTTATGCTAAAGGCATAACAAATTCACAAAATTAATATATTGCATAAAATGTAATAAGTGTAATCATTGCCCTTTTATATAGGGGAAATATAGAGTTTATGGTATAATGAATTGATATACTGTTATGTTACAGAAAGGAACTCAACAACGTGAGAAAAGCCTTAAGATATATTTTGATCCTAGTTATTGTAGGTATATTAATTATTGGTGGAGGCCTTGGTGCATTGTACTTTGTACCGAATACCTTTGCTCAAGATGATGGAACACAAGTAGTCGTTATAGAAAAAGGTCAAACGGGTACTGAAATTGCAGATATGCTTTTTGAAAGGGGGCTTATTCGCTCAACTCAAGGCTTTAAGCTTTGGTTATACTTGAGTGGTACCAATGATAAGCTTCAAACTGGCCATTATCAAATACCTAATAAGGTAACTGTGCACGAACTCATTTCTTTGTTACAAGAAGGTCATGTAGAATCTATTCGTGTTACAATTCCTGAAGGCTATACAGTTGGGGATATCGCTATCGTTCTTGAAAAGAATCAAATCATGAAGGCGAAGGACTTCTTGGCTGAAGCTAAAACTTATGTACCATACCCATACATGAAAGGTACAAAACCTGCTACATATCCTGTAGAAGGCTTCTTGTTCCCAAGTACGTATGAAATCCCCGTAGGGGCTACACCTCGTGATGTTATTCAAATGATGGCTGATGAAATGAATCGTTATCTCACACCAGCTGTGAAGAAACAAATTCAAGCTCAACATATGAGTATTCATGACTTTGTAACTTTGGCGTCTATCGTTGAACGAGAGTCGTTATTTGATGCAGACCGTCCAACCATTGCAGGGGTGTTTAAAAAGCGTCTAGCTCATGGTATTCCATTGCAATCTGATGCGACTATTTCCTATGTACTTGGTTATGCAAAGGAAAATGTAACGATTGGTGATACACAATTACAAAGCCCATATAATACATATGTATCTAAAGGTTTACCACCAGGACCAATTGCAAACCCTGGTAAAAAAGCTTTAGATGCAGTATTACACTCTGAAAATACAGATTATTTATACTTCGTAGCAGATAAAGAGGGGCATAATCACTTCTCTAAATCATACGAAGAACATTTAGCAGAGGTTAATAAAATTTATGGCGCTGACACAGTAAAAAATTCTTCTGCTAATACTGAAGTAGCTGCACAAGTTGGTCCTAACTATGACGTAGCAGTAGCGACTACAGAGCCTAATTATAATTATAGTTCTGCAGAAGCAGTGGAAGCAGATTCTCAATATGTTGATGTAGAACCTAGTTATAAATACACACCAACTACAGTTCCAGCGGCTGAGGTCCCAGATCCTGTACCAGGTTCAACACAAAATCAATCATCGACGCAAGTTACGCCAACTGCTCCATCCTATGGAAATAATACAAATACCAATACGTATGTACCAACGACGACACCTGTACCTGAATCGATGCAGAATGTTATTCCTAATGCACAACAAGTACCACAAATTCAGGTAGAACCTGCAAATCCTGCTGAACGCTCTACGTTGGTAGTTCCTAGTGGTACTAACAATAGATAATGTAGGAGATTTAATCTACTTTCATGATATTAAATGATATTTTAAATGAACAGCGTATTTACGCGATGATTAATGATGTGCCGATTTTACGAGAATCTGAGGTTCATCTATTTGAAGAATTAATAGGTTTGTACCGGCCCACCTCTGTGTTAGAGGTGGGCACCGCCATTGGTTACTCGGCTTTGTTGATGGCTCCGCTACTCGACGAGGAAGAGGGGCATATTACATCCATTGAACTGGATGATGTGCGTCACGAAATGGCGAAATACTATATTAACCAATCCGATTATGCTGATAATATTACATTGCTAAAAGGCGATGCGTCTCAAATCTTAACGGAACTCACTGGGGAATATGATCTAGTGTTTTTAGATGGTCCAAAGGGGCAATATTTAAAACAACTTGAACTTATTCTGCCACATGTGAAAGAAGGGGGCGTCATTCTTGCAGATAATGTACTCTTTAGAGGCTATGTAAGGGGCGATAAGGAACCACCAAAACGGTTTAAAACTATCGTAAAACGGTTACAAGAATACTTAACATATGTTGAAAATAAAGAATTGTTTAACACTACCATTTATCCCATGGGTGATGGTATGAGTGTGAGTGTGTGGAAAGGGCACAACAAATAATGGCAGAACACTTTATGGAATTGCTTTGTCCTGCAGGTAATATGGACAAGCTTAAAATGGCTATCCGCTATGGTGCGGATGCCGTATATTGCGCAGGTAAACGTTTTGGCTTGCGCGCAGGTAACTCTAATTTCTCCGATGAGGAATTAAAGGAAGCTGTAGAATTTGTACATGCGCATGGCAAAAAGATTCATGTTACATGTAATATCATTCCTCACAACGAGGACTTCGAAGGCTTAGAGGATTATTTGAAATTCCTTGAAAGTATCGGTGTTGATGCTATCATCGTTGCCGATATGGGTATCTTTAGCCTTGCTAAGCGCGTAGCTCCAGGTTTAGAGCTTCACGTAAGTACACAAGCTTCTACTACGAATTGGCATACAGTTCAGATGTGGAAAGAACTTGGTGCCACACGTGTTGTAGCGGCTCGCGAAGTATCCTTAGCAGACCTTAAAGAAATGAAGGACCATGTAGATATTGAAATTGAGTCCTTTGTACATGGTTCTATGTGTATCTCTTACTCCGGTCGCTGCTTATTGTCTAACTATATGACAGGTAATCGCGATGCTAACCGTGGTCAATGTTCTCAATCTTGTCGATGGAAATATTCTCTTGTGGAATCTAATCGACCTGGTGAATATTACCCAATCGAAGAAGATGAACATGGCACGTATATCTTTAACTCTAAAGACTTGTGTTTAATTCACCGCATTCCAGATCTTTATGAAGCTGGTATTGATAGCCTTAAAATTGAAGGGCGTATGAAATCAGTTCACTATTGTGCCACAGTGGCAAAAGTATATCGTACAGCGATTGATACATACCTTAAAGAAGGTAAAGATTGGTATGTTCGTCCAGAATGGATTGCAGAATTAGAGAAGATTTCCCATCGTCCTTATACAGATGGCTTTGCAGAAGGTCGTCCTGATGAAACGGCTCAAAACTATGGTAAATCTACGAATACGCAGAGCCATGACTTCATCGGTTTAGTTATGGGCTACAACGAAGAAGAAAAATACGTTGATCTTGAACAACGTAATAACTTCAAGGTGGGCGATAAGGTAGAATTCTGCCAACCGAAAGGGGAACTCGTTGAAACTGTTATCGAAAAAATGACAGATGAAGATGGCAATCCTATCGATGTAGCACCTCACGCACAAATGAAAGTACGCATTTATATGGATACACCACTTGAACCATATTCCATGATGCGCCGTGAGTGCAAACCTAAAGAGGATGAATAGTTTATGAGTGGTATAGCCTTAGAACCGAGTAAATCAATCGGTGCATTTCCAGATGTACCCGACTTAACCACCTCTGGAGAAGAAGCGTATGTGTACTTTCACATTGATCCTAAGCATACGAATTTTATCAATCGCATCATTGAAGGCTATGAATATTTAGGTGTTATGACCTCTGTAGATACGAATGGGCGGTGCATGTTGCGCTGCACACCATCTACAAGGCCTTTGGCGCTTGAAGTATTAAGTAGTTTATCCGACTATGTCACTATAGAAGATAAAGTATAATCATGATTGTAAATTGTATGAGGGAATTTTGTGACTATACTAGATTTACAATTATATTAAATGTATACGAATTGTAGAGAAATGAGAGTATATCTATGAAACAATCTATTTTGAAACGCACATTATTAACAGCTTGCCTTGGAGCATCTATGGCAGGTGTAGCTATGGCGGGTCCTGTAGGCCCTGTAATCATTCCTCAAGCCGGGGATGTGGTTGTTATCAACCATGGTCCTGATATGACTTTCACAGGGAATATCAATTTTGATGTGGAAAGCCAAACTAACAACAATTTACAAATTGGTTCTACTGTGATTCCTAATGTGGTATACGGTGCGGCTTTCAATAAGTCTGGCGCACCAGATACTATCATCCCAGCTCAAACGTATGTATATGTAGGCACAAAAGACGGGGCGAATGCTTTCACAGAAGCTAGCGATGCAGACAAAAAAGGCGCAAGTTGGAACGTGGAAACATTGAAAAAAACTAAATCTGGCGATGTACAATTGGCGAGCCGTGGCGTTCCTGAAAAACCATTGGCTAATCAAGTGGCGACCATTAAAGATTCCATTATGCTTAGCGCTGTAGACCTCAGTACAACAGAGGTGGGACGCAATAGCAAGGGCGTTTTATACATGACCGTTCCTAAGGAATTGAAATTGACTGCTGATACAGGCATTCCTGATGATGTGCGCGAAACGATGCCAGCCATGTTCCGCGGCAAGATGGGCGACTCTCTCATGGTAAACCTCATGCCTCTAAATGAGGAAGAGAAGCAACAATTAGCGGCAAATCCTCATAATGCAAATGCAATCGTATTTAACCGTGGTATGAACATGGCAAAAATGATTGGTTCCTCTGCGCGTACAAGCAAGGTGTATACATACATGAAGGACCATTATTTGAACCTTGTTATCGTAGCGAAAGATTACGATGATAACGGGGCTCGCGGTAGTGGCGTTATGATGGTATCTAAACAAGATAATTCTAATGACGTGCTCTTAACACTTTACAAAGGTCCAGACCTTTCCACTAGCAAATTGGAAAAAGTAATTGGCGCTATGCTGTCTACAAACTTCAAACGTTAATTTATAAATAATACATATAAAATGGCTCGAGATTCTGATATGTTCTGCCTTTACTGGTTGTCTAGTAAAGGGGAGCATATCATTCGCGGGCCGTTTTCTTTAAAATATAAATGTATCAATATAAATGAAGAGAAGATTTACAATTTATGGATTTAAAAAATTACAATTTATAGTTTTCAAGAAATTTACAGTTAAACTGTATTGAATTTTTTAGTCCTCTATGATACTATAATCTAGTAAAAGTGATGCAAAGGACATGATTCTTTTATCCCTGTGTACCAGAGAGAGGCAGATGCTGGAAATGCCTTACACATATATTAGAGTTACCCCCTTTAAACTGATTTGTCGAACCTAAGTAGGCAAGTACGGCCGCCACCGTTATCGGGCTTAATGAAGTGAATTAACTATACACATATATTCGTATAGGTAGTTAACTAGGGTGGAACCGCGAATGATCTTCGTCCCTTGTTTGTAGGGATAGAAGGTCTTTTTTTATTACCCAATTCCTACAAGCTATTTACAAAATGCTTATGTATTGTGTGGTAAGTAGGTCTATTGATGAAAGTAAAAAATCAAAGCTATCCTGGTTTATAAATTGGAGGAAAGAAAAATGGCAGATGTAAAAATCATTTTACCTGATGGTAGTGCGAAGGAATATGCTGCTGGCACTACTCTTGGGGAAGCAGTAAAACAATTATCTAACAGCTTGGCTAAAAAAGTACTAGCTGCTAACGTAAATGGCGAATTAACAGACCTTCGCGAAGAACTTGTAGATGGTTCTGAAGTAGCATTCTTAACATTCGAAGAAGATGGTGGTAAACATACTTTGCGCCACACAGCTTCTCATATCTTGGCTCAAGCTGTTAAACGTTTATGGCCTGAAGCTAAATTGGCTATCGGTCCTGCTATCGATAAGGGGTTCTACTATGATATCGATATGGAACATACTTTGACTCCTGAAGATTTGGGTAAAATCGAGAAGGAAATGAGCCGTATTGTAAAAGAAAATTTACCGATTACTAAATCCGTTATGCCTCGTCAAGAAGCTATCGAATTCTTTAAAGCTAAAAATGAAGATTACAAGGTAGAATTGATTCAAGATCTTCCTGAAGATGCTGTAATCTCCTGCTACTCTCAAGGCGATTTCATTGATCTTTGCGCAGGACCTCACGTGGCATCCACTGGTAAGGTAAAAGCTTTTAAATTACAAAGCATTGCAGGTGCATACTGGCGCGGCGATGAAAAGAATAAAATGTTGCAACGTATTTACGGTACTGCATTTGAAAAGAAAGAAGAACTTGATGCATACCTTCACTTGCTTGAAGAAGCGGCTAAACGGGATCATCGTAAACTTGGTAAAGAACTTGGTTTGTTCGTTATCAAAGAAGAAGGTCCTGGTTTCCCATTCTTCTTACCAAAAGGTATGGCTCTTCGCAACGAATTAGAAAACTTCTGGCGTGAAGTTCACCATGATTTTGACTATGAAGAAATTCGTACACCTATCATCTTGAGTAAACATTTGTGGGAAACTTCTGGTCACTGGGATCATTACCGTGAAAATATGTATACTACAATCATCGACGATGAAGAATATGCAATTAAACCGATGAACTGCCCAGGTGGTATCTTGGTTTACCAAAACGAAATGCACTCCTACCGTGACTTCCCATTGCGTTACGCTGAACTTGGTTTAGTTCACCGTCATGAATTGTCTGGTGCATTACACGGCTTATTCCGTGTACGTGCGTTCACACAAGACGATGCTCATGTATTCATGTTGCCAGATCAAATGCAAACTGAGTTGATGAAAGTTATCGAATTGTTCGACCGTATCTATAGTCAATTCGGCTTGAAATATCATGTAGAACTGTCCACTAAACCTGATAATGCAATGGGTGATGACGCAATTTGGGAAGCAGCGACAGAAGCATTGCGTAATGCTATCGAAGCGAAAGGTATTCCATACGTAATCAACCCTGGCGACGGCGCATTCTACGGTCCTAAACTTGACTACCATATCGAAGACTCCTTAGGTCGTACATGGCAATGTGGTACTATTCAATTAGATATGAACTTGCCTGAACGTTTCCAAATTGAATACATTGGTGAAGATGGTCAAAAACATCGTCCTATCATGATTCACCGTGCATGCTTCGGCTCTATGGAACGTTTCATTGGTATCTTAACTGAACACTATGCAGGCGCATTCCCAACATGGATGGCTCCTGTACAAGTTAAAATCTTGCCTATCTCTGAAAAACATGTTGAATATGCTAAAAAATTGGCAAAACAAATGCACCGCGACTATGTACGCGTAGAAGTAGACGATCGCAGTGAAAAAATCGGCTATAAAATCCGCCAAGCACAAATGGCAAAAGTTCCTTACATGCTTGTTGTGGGTGATAAAGAAGTTGAAGAAGGCACAGTTAACGTTCGTAAACACGGTGGTGATGAATTAGGTTCTGTACCATTTGAAGAATTCTTTAATTCTATTAAGATTGAAATTAAAGAACGTAATTAATTAAATATCTATTGTTTATATTGATAAAAATCCCCCTCACATCTTGCACAATTATGATTAGTCTGTATAATTTATCAGTGGTGAGATTATATGAGGGGGATTTTGTTATTATATTCTCTTTAATTGTTACCTGTGAGTAGCGAAAGGAAATGACTATGAAAGAAGTAAATTCATACGGTTGGAAAGCTGTTATTGGTTCATCTATAGGTTATGCCATGGATGGGTTTGATCTCTTGATTCTTGGCTTTATGCTAACCTTGATTTCAGGGGACTTAGGCTTGACTACGGGTCAAGCAGGTTCACTTGTGACGTGGACCTTGGTAGGTGCCGTAATCGGTGGCTTTATCTTTGGTACCTTGTCAGATAAGTTTGGTCGTGTTCGTGTGTTGACATGGACTATTGTGTTATTTGCTGTATTTACTGGTCTATGTGCTTTTGCACAAGGCTATTGGGATCTTCTCATATATCGGACAATTGCCGGCATCGGCTTAGGCGGTGAATTTGGCATTGGTATGGCCTTAGCAGCTGAAGCATGGCCGGCACAACACCGTGCAAAGGCAACAAGCTATGTTGCCATCGGCTGGCAGTTAGGCGTATTGGCTGCAGCACTGTTAACACCCGTATTACTTCCTTATATTGGATGGCGTGGTATGTTCATGGTTGGCATTATTCCTGCCTTTGTGGCCTGGATCTTCCGTGCGAAATTACATGAACCAGAAATCTTTGTTCAAAGTAAAGACACTAAGGAACATTCCCATACGAACTCATTCAAGTTATTAGTAAAAGATGTAAGAACTACAAAGACCTCCATAGGTGTTGCTATTTTAACATCTGTTCAAAACTTTGGTTACTACGGTATTATGATTTGGTTGCCTAATTTCTTGAGTAAGCAATTAGGGTTTTCCCTTACAAAATCTGGTTTGTGGACTGCCGTAACTGTATGTGGTATGATGGTCGGCATTTGGTTATTCGGACGATTGGCTGATAAAATTGGCCGTAAACCAACATTTATCTTGTTCCAAGTATGTGCTGTGGCATCTATTTTGATTTATTCTCAACTATCTGATCCAACAGCTATGCTATTTGCCGGCGCTATTCTAGGGGCCTCTGTAAATGGTATGATGGGTGGGTATGGTGCCTTAATGGCAGAAGCCTATCCAACAAGTGCTCGCGCAACGGCTCAAAACGTGTTATTTAACATCGGTCGCGCCGTAGGTGGCTTTAGCCCAATGGTAGTAGGTATGATTATTTCAGTGTACTCATACCAAGTGGCAATTGCATTCTTGGCTATTATCTATGTAATCGATATATTGGCAACCGTATTCTTGATTCCTGAACTAAAAGGTAAGGAACTAGAATAGGCAAATTAATTTAATAAATAGAATAGGTAAATGAGATTAATAAAATAAAGATATCTATTTTATTAAGCTTTAATAGTTAACTAAGCGCTGTCTTTGATATGTACCGCCTTTACTGATTGTCCAGTAAAGGGGGGTACATATCATTTAGACGGTGCTTTTTATATTCATGGAACTATTATTTTATAAATCATGAAGTTACTTGCAGGAACTTAACAAAAAGTGTCGAATAATATTCTGGGATATTTAGTTTTTGATGTAAAGTATAACGCAAGATTTCCCTTTCATATAATTATTGGAGATACTACCAATTAAAACTAATTTTGTTAAAGGTAGATATATGTCATTTTAGAGATACTACCAGTTAAAAATATTTATTTTTAACTGGTAGTATCTCTAAAATGGGCTATGTATGGTAGAAATAGTAAATAGGTTTAACCGATAATTTCTAAATAGCAATAGATATAAAAATATTTCTATTTATATCAATATTTATGTCTATATTTATATTTATATCTATGAGTATCTATGAGAATATTCATATATAAGAATATAAATATGAATTTTAATATGCCTATTAATATCTCTATTTATTTTTATTAGAATTAGAATATTTTTGTTTGTATGTATATATATGGAGAAGGAGTGATCGAAGTGGCGCGATTACGTTTGCGTGAGGTTAGTGAGAGCGAGGAACGTTTTAATCGATTAGAGCGGGCTGTGAGATACGGAAAACGGTTAAAGTTGGCAAAAAAAGTGCCTAGAGATGTATTTTTACCAGAGGATAAGCAGTTATGGTTTTTATTTGAGCGTATATATACGGTGATTCATGATAGGGAAGTGGCCACACTAAAACGCTTTGGTTTAACACCCATGCAGTACAATGTTTTAGAGTTTGTCTATGTATCATCTTGTAGTCCAACATTAGGCTTTATAGTAGATGAATTACGCATGTCATATGGTAATTTGTTTGAAGTCGTTAAAAATCTAGCGAAAAAAGGCTTAGTTAATTGTGATACTTGTCCAAATGATAAACGATCTAAATGCTTAGCTTTGACCTATGAAGGAAAGACTTTATTTGAAGAGGTACAAGTGGTACATGATAAAGTCTTAGGGAATACATTTTCTGCTATGTGTATGCGTAAAAAGGGAGAAATGAAATCAAACTTATCATATGTACTTAGCCATTTTAGTCAGGAAAAAGTAGACTAATCTGTTCAGATTAAATATGGTAGCTTAATGTTTAAAGAGGTTAGATAATAAGCATTGTATTAAAACATTAGTATATAAGTATAGGAATTAAACTGCTAAAATTAAGAATCCTACAATTTCCGGTAATAAGAAATTGTAGGATTCTGATAGCTAATTAATTTTATGCAATTCCGATCCAGTGCCAGTATGTGAGTGCAAATACGAGCATCATGATATAGCCGATGATGGTTAATGGAATGCCTGTAGTCATAAATGTTTTTACGTCGAATGTATCTGTTCCGTAAGCTACCATGCCTTGTGGTGAGTTTACTGGTAATACTAAACCGAAGCAGATTGCATATTGCATGAGCATTGTTACGCCAAGTGGATTAAGTCCTTCTGCGGAATGTCCCATAACGATGGATATTACGATAGGAATCATGGCAGACGAGAGAGCTGTAGCTGATGCAAATCCAAGATGGATTAAAATCAGAAAGGCAGCCATAATAGCAATCAAAAGGAACACACTTGCCGTTTCAAGGGAGAAGGCATTTACAAATACCTGTGCGAGCCAAGTAGCAGCTTTTGTTTTAAGTAATACGGAACCAAGTCCTATACCAGCTCCAAACATAACAATCGATCCCCAGTCGATGTTTGGCTGTGCAAATTTCCAGTCCATAATGCCAATTTTAGGGATAAAGAATAAGGCAATTGCTATAATTGTAGTTGTTGTAGTATCGATGGTATGTAATTTACCTCCCGTTGCCCACAATGCTAATAAACCAATAGAGATGCATAATAGTTTCTTTTCATCAAATGTCATTGGACCGATTTCTTTACGCATTTTAGCGAGTTGTACATCACCGCCAACGAGCTCTTTAAACTCAGGTTTAATAAAAGCTTGCGTTACAAAGTAAGTAATAATAGCCATAATTATGGAGAACGGTGCAGCTGCTGTAAGCCAATCAATCCAACTTACAGATGTGTTCATCTGTGTTTGCATAAACCCAACAGCTACGAGGTTTTGTGCGGCAGCTGTTTGAATCATAATATTCCAAAATGTATCTGCTTGTACGGCACCTACCATGAGTAGGGCTGCTACACGGCTTTTACGTTCAATACCTAAGTTTTCAACGATACCAATAATAATTGGAGCCAAACAAGCGATACGAGCCGTTGCACTCGGTACAAAGAAAGCTAGAATAAGACCTGTAATAATAACGCCTAAATAGATGCGGCTTACCTTTGTGCCTACACTAGATAACACGAGCATGGCAATGCGACGATCGAGACCTGTTTTACGCATGGCTACGGAAATAAACATAGCTGCACCTACAAGAATCATCGCAGGGGAAGAATAACCTGAAATAATCAGCTTTAAAGCATTGGCCGTGCCCATAGCTTTCGCTGGCGCTTCTGGATTTGGAGAGAAGCCTAGTAATAAGGCAGTGAGTGCCGTAATCATGGTCGCACTTACCGGATAGGATACAGCCGATGTCATCCACAAGATGATAGCAAAGGCGAGGATACCAATCATGCGATGACCACCGGTAGATAATGTTTCTGGTGTTGGTAATAATAAAATGCTGCCTAAAACAATAAAGGCAAGAATAAGACCTATATTTTGAACTGTTGTACGCGCCTTTTGAGAAGGCGAACTAGTTGTTACACTCATAATAAAACCCCTTTCAATTTGTGTAATACCTATTACTATATAATATCTAGTTAGACAATACCCAGTTAGATAATACTCAGTTAGATAATATCTAGTCAGGTAGAATATGTTATATATATTATTGTATCGTATTTTTCTATAGAATTAATAATTATATTATAGAAATATTGTATACATAAAGGGGGATAGGTGTCAGTAAGTATACCTATATACAGAACTTATAATCTCTGTTATACTGTAAGAGTTGTAATAATAAATTGCTGAGAGCAACCTAAGATTGTTGTTGACTTTCACTATCTAATTTGTTATTATAATTAAGTAATTTATGAAGCAGAGGCCATCCGCCACTCACCTAATACCAAGAAGTATGAGGTTAATATAGAGAATTCTATTCGGATGGTGTTTGCCGTCCGTTTTTTTTATTCTCTTGGAGGTGAACGCTATTAGCAAGGATACACCACGCATTAATGAAGAGATTCGTGCTCGTGAACTTCGTGTCGTAGGTCCTGAAAACGAACAAATCGGTATTATGTCTGGCCGTGAGGCTTTGGCATTGGCTGAAGAACAGCATCTTGATCTTGTGGAAATTGCACCTAACGCTAAACCACCAGTAGCTCGCATTATGAACTACGGTAAATATCGTTATGAACAACAAAAACGCGAGAAAGAAGCGAAGAAAAAACAAAAAATCGTAACTTTGAAAGAAGTCAAATTACGTCCACATATTGAAGACCATGACTTTTACGTAAAAATGAAAAACGCATCCAAATTCTTGGCGGAAGGCAATAAGGTAAAAGTAACCATTATGTTCCGCGGTCGTGAGCTTTCACATCCAGAACTAGGCATGGCGGTATTGACACGTTTTGCTGATGAACTCAAAGAAACGGCGTCTATTGAAAAAGCAGCTAAGTTAGAAGGTCGTAACATGACCATGATTTTAGTAAGTAAATAAGGTATTGGGAGGATTATATTATGCCAAAAATTAAAACTCGTCGCGCAGCGGCTAAACGTTTCGCAGTAACTGGTACTGGTGAATTCAAGCGTGCGAAAGCTTTCAAAAGCCACATTCTTGAGAAAAAATCTCCAGCTCGTAAACGTAATTTACGTAAAGCTACATTGGTTGCAAAAGCTGACCATAAACGCGTAGCTAAATGCTTACCATACGCTTAATCGTTAACTATTAGATCGATATATCGTAATTTAGGAGGAATATACAATGGCAAGAGTGAAAAAGGGCGTTACAGCTCATGCACGTCATAAAAAGATTTTAAAATTAGCTAAAGGTTACCGTGGTACACGTTCTCGTTTGTTCAAAAAAGCTAACGAAACAGTAATGAAAGCGTTGTACTACGCTCGTCGTGACCGTCGTGCGAAAAAACGCGAATTCCGTCAATTGTGGATCGCTCGTATCAACGCAGCGGCTCGCATCAACGGTACAACTTACAGCCGTTTCATCGCTGGTTTAGCTAAAGCAGGCGTTGAAGTTAACCGTAAAATGTTGGCTGACTTGGCAGTTAACGATGCAGCAGCATTCGCTAAACTTGTTGAAGTAGCTAAAAACGCTTAATAGCATAACCATATATATATTGAGGACTCTCTTTGGAGGGTCCTTTTTTATGTGGTGAAAGTAATAGATTATCAATACTTTTATAATATGATATTCTATACATATAATGTGTGTGATAATATTAAAAGAGAGGATTTAAATTAATGAAAAAGTTATTTTCTATGTTATTGTTAGTATGTATAGTAATACCATTACAAATTCAAGCTATATCGATGGAAGCTATTAAAAATGGTAAGAATAATATTCCTATTCTTACAGGGAAAAATGCCATTACGTATTTTGTAGACAAGAGTTCTATTAAAAGAATAGAAGAGAACCAGTTTATTTATAAAGCACAGGCAGTTGTATATGAGGTTGAAAATAATAATAGTCGTAGAACTAACTCATATATTCACAAGGTTTTAGTTACTTATCGTTATGATATAAACCATTCTGTAGCCAGCGTATTACGTACTCCACAGTATGCACAAGACTATTCACTCCTCATATATGCTAAACAAGCTAGCTCTGGTATGAAATTAACGATAAATAGTGTGGAAGATTTTAATTATGAAGGTGTGGCTTTGGGGAATTTCGGTAATATTCCACAACAATATGTTGATGTAGCTTTGCGTGATCCTAAATATGTTGTAGGTAACTATATCTTTAAAGAAGCTTATGGTACAGCTTTTGAAAATATGGCTCTTCATAAGAAATAAGATAAATGAGTTTATGGAAGTAGCTAAAAACGCTTAATAGCATAATAATACAGATTAAGGACTCTCTTTGGAGGGTCCTTTTTTATATGGTGAAAGTATGATATAGCTACATTTATATTTTAGTGTAAAATACTAAATCGTTTTAGCTGTTTTATAAAGTGAAATAAACTATCAAAAAAGTAAAATATAAAAGAGGAGTTTTATTATAGCTTGTAGAACTAACATAGTAATAAACCTATTTAAGGTGCTTGTAAAAGGAGACATTATTATGGGAATCTTTAAAAAGCTATGTATGACCTCTATGTTAGGTGTTATGTTAACTGTACCAACGTATGCAACTGTTGTTACAGGCAGTCAATCAGATGTAAATTTAGATTTAAAGTATCCTTTAGTTTATACAGAACATGCTTATGCTCAAAGAGTTATTAATACAGATATTGCAAATTATGTACTCGAAGCAAAGGATATGTATTACAACCAACATATTTATCAAGTTTCTCAAAACTATAAGGTTACCTATGAGGATAGTCAAGTTGTTTCAATCCTACTAACTACCTATTATTACTACGCCGGAGCTGCTCATGGTATGTATAATACAAGAGGTCTTGTATATAATAAAGTAACAGGTCAACGCATTCCATTATATAACTATATAAAAATTGCGAATGCAGCACAATTGGATAACGGTTTACGATCCCATGTATTAAGTTATTATACAGGTAATCATATAAAGAGCTATATTCCAAGTGGATGGAGTGTAAAATATGTAACCGATAACTATTGCTTACGTGGTAAGGGGAACATTGATCTAGTTTACCAACCATATGAACTAGGACCGTACGCAGCTGGTAATACCTATATTGGTTTTACACCAAAAGCCATTGAATACTTTAACAGAATGAACTCCTGATAAAAGTATGTTGCTATATCGATCCTAACTGTATTTTGATGAATTAAATAGTATTCTTGTAATATACGACAAAAGCCTATAGTACATTTTTAGTACTATAGGCCTTTATCGTATTTACCATATTATCTTCTAAATCCGCCGCATCCTCTAGTATTAGAGTTTGGACCGCAATAATTTTGGTTGTTATTGGTGCCTGGTGCATAGTTAGTATTGTTCGTATTGTTATCGGAGTTGTATTGTGTATTAGTGTTGCAATTGTACTGAGAGTTATTGCATACATAATCGTAAGCAAATCCAGTAGATACAACAGCGGTTACGGCTAAAGCAGTCATGATGAGTATACGTTTTGTAAATTTCATAGTAATTACCTCCTTGTTCCTATATTTATATTATACTACTATGAGTCAAATAAAATATGATATTCTATATATATAATATTGGGGAGACATTATGTGAAAGGATGAGAGTTTATGATGAAACGTGCGTTAATGGCTGCACTATGTTTTAGTTTTGTGACATTAGGTAGCCAAGCAATTGATATTAATATACCAGGTGCGGATTCTACCATATCAAAGGATTCATATCAAAATTATCGCAAGACTGATTCAGATGCACAGAAGATAGAACGCGAGGTTGAAGCAGAGATAAAAAATTATATGCCCAAAGCAGTGGTAGGTAATGGTGATATAGATTTAGATAAGGTAATTTATTCAAATCGTGAGTTAAACCATTCACTAAATTTTTCTTCAACAGTATTTATTTTAAAGGAGGATGGAGCAAATATAAAATTTACTATGCCATATCCAAGTCGGTATGGCAATACTGAAAAAATTTCAGATGGCACCTCTGCGTTCAAACAGGCAATGATTATGAGTCCTAATGGGATTATGGCCTATGAATTACGACATCAACCAGCTGGAAATAATTGGGAAGATAGTAAGATTCCATATAACAAGTTGACTATTGATGATATGAAAGCTATTGCAGAGAAAACAGCTGGAGTGTATAAAGCGCCTAATCCTTCATTATATGCTGATAAATTTATGTATCCTACTATAGAAAAAGCTACATGGGATGTAACATATGCTAAGGGGACTCCGATGGTAGGGAGTATCAATTTTACAATGAAGGATACACCTACAATTTCCTATCATATCGGTTACAATTTGACAACTAAAAAACAGTTGAACTCATTGGAGAAACAAGGTGCAGATAAGACTAAAGAAATTATAATGTCACCTTTGGTAAACTATGTTCTACCATCTATTGAGCCAGCTAAGGATATCCTTTCTAAAAGTAAGACATTAAAAATTAATGATTTTACATTTTTAACACTAAAAACAAGTAAAATGGTACGGGTAGATAAAAGCGATTCGTATATGTACATACATGATAGCGATCATTATAAAGAAGGGATTATGGTGATGCCAATAGCAGATACTGATATGCAACATCTAGAGAATATATTCCCAAAAGTTGTACGAAGTATCATTATGTCTGACAAATATTCGATGCGACAACCAATTCAATTTGCTACTGTATGGAATGATGCTATGCCATCTGTATACTTGCAAATTAAGCGCCCTAAAACAACTTTGTATATGTTAATATCTCATGACAAACAATTTGTATATACGCACTTTATTATGTCTAATAATAGTAATCTATTGGTAAAAGACTATCGTGATATTGTGCAATATGTAGATACTAATAACAATAAGGACTACTATAATACATTTCAAAGTGGACTGGGGGCTAAGATGCCAAAAGACATGGTTACTTATGATATTAAGAATACTAAGTAGTCGTTATTTATGAGTTGAATAATAATTAAAAATGAGCTTGTAGCACTATACTATTATAGTGCTACAGGCTCATTTTACAATATCAATTCTTTAAGACCCTATTTTGTTGTATTAGAATTTGTTTTATCGGCCGCTAGTGGTTGTTCTGCTAGAGCAACTTGAGGTTCGTTGTAAGTATAGCTTAATTGATGATTATAGGCTAATTTAAAGTAATTGGCTAACTCTTTATTTGTACAGTAGATGTAGCAACCTTTTTGACCACGTGTCATTAATGTACGGTATGTATTTTTTACAATTTCATTTGCAATACGATGTCCCTCCTCAGGATTTTCTTTTAAAAGTTTTTTGATACCTTTGATAGACTGATCTGTTTTAGCACGTTTATTAATATCTACGATGAGTTTGCCATTTTCATAACGTAAATCGTCACCGATAATAACTCCTACATACTCAAACTCAAGGCCTTGAGTGGTATGAATACAGCCCGCTTCATTAATAGAGTCTGGATCTATTGCATATGTGGTGGAATTTCCTAAGTTCCAGCTGATTCCAAAATTATGTTCCGGTATTTGGATATCTTTTACAAGAGAAGTCGTTCGACCTTCCTTAGGCCAATCCCAACAATAGCCTGCTAAAACTCGAGACTTATTGTTTATCTCATTTTTTGCTTTTATAGCAGCATACATAGCGTTAGGATCATCAAAAATCCTAAAGTCATAATCACCTTCAAAACCATCATAGTTTGCTGTTTCTGCAATTTGAAGAACGTTGTCTAACCAAGCTAAATAGCCGTCAGAGCCATTACAACGGAACTGGGATTCTAGTGCGCCCTCATAAACAAGAGCCTTTTGCTCAGTACTAAACTTTAATATTTTATCGATAGTACCTGCATCTTTAAAAGTAACACGTTGATTTCGATCAATAAAGAAGACACTAAAGAGGGAGGCATTAATAATTTCTTTGATTTGGTCTTCCCCTTCATTTTGGTACATTCCAGATTTTTCACGTAATCTATGTGCTTCATCAACAATTGCAATTTGAAGTGCATTTTTAGAACGTGTATGGAATGTGCCACTACCTTGGAATAATGCTTTAATCTCTGTTTTCTTAAATCCTTTTTGTAACATGGTACTATATACATTTCGTGGTGCTGCATTAGATGTAACATATTGTGCCATATAGCCGTTATGGATACATTCAGCTAATAAGTTTATTGCTACAACACTTTTACCAGTACCGGGACCGCCACGAACTATATATACCGTTTTTTGATTATTCTTAATAGCATCTAGGGCAGCTTTTTTTATACGTTCGAACTCAACCTTTTGGTCATCAATAAGAACAAATTCTTTATTGCCCTTCAACATACTTAGAATCGAATCCTGAAGCGCTTTAGATGGTCTGAGCTTACCATGCTCGATAGATTCCATGATATTTGTTGTGTCAGGTTTTGGGATATAGGTCTTGATAAAGTTACGTAAGTTATTCATCTGGCCTAATGTAAACATAGGGGATATGTCTAATATAGCACTATAGATTGGATTTCGTAGCTCGGTTGAGATGCTTTCATCAAAGTTATGTAAAAATGCACATGGATGTAACTCAATAGGTCTCGTCTGTACATCTTCATTGAAGTTTTCAATGAGGCTACAGTAGGACCAGGCTTGGTAGGATGGGTGCGTGACCTCACGAAGACCACCACCGAGATAGGTAGATACAATATTATCCTTATCTTCTACTTTGAAAGCTTCGCCCCATTGTTTTAATTCGACAATAATAACATGTTCTTAATTATTTTGATCAAGGCCGGTAATAATAAAATCGACACGCTTTTGGGTGTTTGGAACGATATATTCAATGGCAATACCGGCTAAGTCCGGTATTGCTATATCACGCATGACATTAGCCATATAAGATAATGAAGTCTGCCATGAATGAATCTCAGATTCGCCTACGCGACGATATTTCTCTGTTAATGTTTGATGTAATTTTTTGACCAAGACACCTTGTTCGAAATCTTGGATGAAAGATTGTTTTGTGGAAGAGTAGATAATCATTTTCTAACCTTAATATAAAAATGAAGGAAAATTCATGAAATGTGTTGAATAATATTATTATAACATTATGATTAGGTAAAAAAGAAAGTTGAGGAGTATTTAATAGATAAAATAAAACTTAAATTGCAATATGAAATTGAACAGTATTTAAATTCACTATTTTATTAACTACTTCTAAAAAGACTTCTTGTAGTGTTTTGTAATATCTTACGTGGTAAGTTGTTACACCCGTGAAGAGTTCGGCGTAGTGTATGTTTTGAGATACTTTTTATTCGTTTTACTTTCGGAATAAAGCAACGAAGTAAATCGTTATGTCTTTCGTTAGAAGCTCGTTTTCAAGCTGAATAGGGCCTTGTATGATAGACAGATAGATATCATCTTCAAGGTCAGATATATTCGTAAATACAACTTTAAATTTATTACACCGGATTGTAGTTTAAGGGGTGAATTTAAAGTAGATGAGAGTAAGTGCTACAGAATTTTTTATAAATTGGATAAAAATAAGGCCCTTAATAATCATTGGTCGTTTGATACTACTGTTGGATATGCTAGACATAAGCGGGGAGGCTTAATGAAATGTGGTGTATTAAAGTTTTATATAATTATCGTTTAGATTTAAGTAAAGGCATAAATTATTATTGTTGTAAATTTATATTATCAATATTTATATATGGAGTATAATCAAGATGAATATTATTGACTATATTGACTATGTAAGCTATATATATTATATTTTTATATCAATACTATTTTCTAAATTTATATATAATGCTTATTATAAGTGTCAATATGAGAAGATTTCTAATATTGAAAATAAAAAATTCTTATACATAATTAGTTGTTGGCTAGAAGAAATATTGATTTTAGCTTTTATTATTCCTGGTGCATTATTAATTAGTATAGAATTGTGGGCGAATATTAATGTAACATATCCAATATTAAATAATAATCATAAAGACTTATTGATAGCATCTTTAACAGTATTTTCGATTACGACAGCGATATCATTAATTTGTATTAATTTTGAAAAAAATATTTTTAGTAAATTTGTATTTAAGTCTGATTTACCAATGAATCATAACCAACAGCTTGTAAAGAATATGCTATTTAAAATTAAACTGTTTTCTAGTGGGTATAAACACTTATGGATTTCTACTATATTAATTGCCTATACACTGTGGATTTTATTATGTTTAAGTGATAATACCTTAACTAATGGTCAAATACATTATTTTATTTGGTGGAAACTTATTATTGTGAATGGGGTATCATTTATGAAAACATTAATAGAGTTTTCTTTTTTGAGTAGTAAATTTTAATTTTGATAACTAGTATTAGTTATTGATAGAAGGATGATTTGTCATAGATTTTGTTTATTATAACTTGAATTGCAATAAGTAATGCGACAAAATTAAATCAATTTTCTAATCTCATGTTTTAACATATAAGATGGTGTTTTAAACCAAGGCAATTCTTAGGTCGATTATTAATCAACATTAGTGCTTCTGTTAGTTTATCTAGTGTTACTTTAGCTAAATCGGTTTTCTTAGGAAAATATTTCGAGGTAAACCATTACTATTTTCATTAGGTCCACGTTGCCATGCTGCGTAAGCATCGGCAAAATATATCGGTATCCCGAACTAGGCTTCAACTTATTCATAGCACGCAAATTCTTTACCACGGTCCACTGTAAAGGTTTTAAGTAATTTACTTGTTAATGTGTTGTATAGCGAACTAATAGCTAAAAATATAGAATCCTTAGTTCGATCATCCATTTTTATTGCTACATAGAATCGAGTCTTACGTTCAACAAATGTAGCTAAACAGCCTTTACTTTTTCCTCTGGAAGAAACCATTGTATCTAGATCTCCATGACCAAAAACCTCCTGGTCTTCAATTTCTTGAGGTCGCTCTTTAATGGTTTTTTAACATTGAATCGTCCACGGTTTTCTTGTGTATTGGGCTTTTTTCTTTCCGGCGAAGTACTTTTTCCGTTACAGTAAAAAAACCACGATGGATCCAAGAATATATTGTCTTAAAGCTTAGAACGCCAACTAATCCAGCAACAACCAATTCTTCAGGAGACCAAGTTTGTTGTAATCTAAATTCAATTAAAGCCGCTAATTGAGGTGTTAACTTTATTGGTCTTCCTTTATTAGCAGACCTACTATTTGTTACCTACTGTGCTTTAATTGCAGAGTATCCGCCTTTAATGCGATTTAATTCGCTTGCTACAGTAGAATGGTGGACACCAATTAAATTAGAAATTTTACGAACAGAGTACCTTTCTTTTTTTTAAATTTCTATTTGACTTCGTTTTTCTATGGTAAGATGTATATAGCTCATATTAGAGACCTCCGTGTCATGTATTTGTGGTTATTTACATTTTACACGAAATCTCGAATATGAGTCTTTTTATTTGTCGCAATATAATTTTACAATTCACCGGTTGTAAAATATATAGACAATATTTATAAATAATAAGGTAAGGCAACTATGGATTATAAATATTATTGTTAGTGTTTAGATTTGTTTATCATTTTCATAGGTATATTTAATCCGTTTAGCATTGCTAATAAAATAAGATTAATATCTTATATATTTTTTTATAAGATTGGGTTATAATAGTGATACGTAAGGATGTATTTATATACTAGGCCTTAACGGAGCATTGTTAATGATGTCAAGCGAAATAATATATTTCGTTTGCCGTACTTGTGATTTACATAATAAGCATATGCTATTAATAGTAATACACAGGTAACGACACCTGATATTATTAAAGTGTCATTAAGTTGCTGCTGAAGTATCATCTTTAGTGTCTCCTTAATTATATCAAACATTGTTATTGATTTTAGTGGACGATTATGTAATAAAAATACATATGGTGTAAACTGTTAACCCGTAAACTTTAGCTATGCCACTAAGGCTTGTTTACGGGTTTTGCAATTTTTGGAGACTTTTTATGGATTTTCAAGAATGGGAAAATAGGGTATCTATTTTAGATAGAAAATATAATCATTTTGACTTATGGGTTTCTTATAATACAGTAAAAAATTATATTATAAATCCTTGTAATGTTAAGACACATGGGTTTTACCCATTAATTCATTTTGAAATATCAAAACCTAAATGGAAAAGAGAGAAGGGAAAAGCCTCAATAAATTTTGATAAAAAGAGACATATATATTATGCTTCACATATTGATAGTTGGATTTATAGATATTATGCTTATTTATTTAACGAGTATTATAACCAATATCTAGATAATAAACATCTAAATGAAGTTGTAGTAGCTTATAGAAATAATTTGAAGCAGAATAATATCGATTTTGCTAATAAAGCATTTTCGTTTATACGTAATTTACAACAAGAGGATGAAGAATTATATGTCATTATTGGTGATTTTACAGATTTTTTTGATAATTTAGATCATGAATATTTAAAGAATAATCTAAAAATAGTTTTAGATAAGAAAAGATTAGATCCTGATGAATTTGCTGTTTTCAAAAATGTAACAAGAGCATCATATGTTGAATTAGTAGATATTATAAAATGGCATAAATTAAAAGATAATAAAAAATCTCGCCGTTTGGTTAATAAGAAAACTTTTAATCGGGGACGAATTCTTAATATTAATTGTTTAGGTAAGAATAAGGTAGAAATTCATTCTGATAAAGGTGATAAGGGGGTTGCACAGGGGACTCCTATTAGTGCAGTGTTATCTAATATTTATATGATAAAATTTGATGAAAGACTGTCTATTTTAGCTAGTGGTAATGGTGGATTTTACCAACGTTATAGTGATGATTTTATTTTTATATTTCCGTCTTCTTCTTGTAGTATTGAGGAGATATTATCTGAACTTAAGGCTTGTGTTGACGCTGTTCATGGACTAACCTTTAAAGATGAAAAAAGGCAAATTTTTAAAGTAAGCAGCGATAAAATTGAAAATATTACAAATAAATATAGTAAAGAAAGTAATTTAGATAATCATAAGAGCTGTTTGATTAACTATTTAGGGTTTTCTTTTGATGGACATAATGTATCCGTACGAGGTAAAACATTGTCTCGATATTTTAGTAAAATGGCTACATCGGTTCATGCGATCTCACGGCAGAATAGAGCTATAGATACAATTGATTCTAAGCATAAAAAGATAATACCTTTATATAAAGTATTTAATAGATTCACGTATAAAGGGACAAAATGGTATAGGAAAAAATATAAAAACTCTAAGCACAAAAAACATATACAATTAATTAAAAATAAGAATGGCAATTTTCATGATTATATAAATAATGCTCAAAAAGTTTTTTCCCAAGATGAAAATATTTCTCTTGTTACTAAAAAATCAGCTAATTATTTGAGAAAGTTTTTGAATAAAAAATATAAAAATGACACTAGCAATATTTAATAGGAAATCATTAATTACAGTATTTTGTATATAGTCATATCGATTAGTGTTTTCTTTAAATTTATTAGTAAAGTTTGGGGTAAGTTATAGAGCTTGAGTTTAATGTATTGGTATTATAGCAAAAATAAATAGATAAAAGGTTCCTAATAGCCATCTAGGTGACAATTAGGAACCTTTTTGTTTTTCATGAAATCTCTTTATTTTACCTTTATAATAATTTCATTAGTCTAATGAGAGGGTAGATATAGATGAAAGATACTGCAAAGCAAATTATAAAGTATTGGTATTCACTTGAGTGTTTACAACCGAAAGAAGTTCCAAAGTATAAAGCAATTCCTAAGAAGTATATTAAAGAGCTCATATTTAAAAGTGAAAATGATATAATTACTATTTATCAACAGTCTGTAATAAAATCTTATTGGAAAAGACCTAATTCACGTGTTTCTACGTATGTAGTACCGTTACCAAATGATCCTTATAATTACTCTATTATTGATGAGATTAAATATTTTAAGGATGAAAAGGAATATGTTTTAGATGATGAACATGCTGTTCTGTTATGTGTAGTTAAAGGGACTGAAATATTAGAGGCTTTCATTGATAAATTAGAAATTGAATATCCTGAAAAACCATATTTAGGGAATGTGTATAGTGCATCATTTATCGTTGATGCAGATGGATACTATAAAGAGGGCAGTCTACAAATTGCTCCTTTTATTTGGGTGATTTATCAAATGATGTTTCAGCCTGATGTGGAGTTTAAAGATATTAAGTTAGATGGCTGGGATGAAGTTGTTAAAGAAATTGAGGATGGTTTTAATCTTCCTGAAGAAAAGATATCCCTTGATGAGGCTGCACATGTGATCAATGTGTATATACAAAAGCATATCTTGGAGCCTATGGGCGTTACCATGTTCCGTGCTGGCGATGTTTATGGCTATTGTGGCTTTACGGTCGAGGAGATTCAGCTTGTTAAAGCTGATACAATGCCTGTAAATGTTTTAAAATCTAGCTTTTTCCTTGATGATTTACAGTTGGTCTTACAGCGCATCGATACATTAAAGGATAATAATAAGGTATTGTCTTATATCAATAGTCTTAATCAGGATATTGAGCATTATGATTTGTTGAAAGATACTAAGCAGATGCGTAAATGGTATAATCCGAAGGTATTACCATATGGTAGATGGCCTTCAAAGTTTAACTTATCCTTTATGCAGCAAATTGCTGTTAATATTGCTAAGGAGAATCCTAAAGACGTCTTTTCTGTTAATGGGCCTCCTGGTACAGGAAAAACTACGTTATTGAAGGATATCATTGCTAGTAATATTGTTGAACGTGCTGCTAAGTTTTGTGAAAGTAATCATGTAAATGATATCTTCAAAAAGGTTGTGGGCCGAGATGGGATCTCTTTTTACTATGATATACCTAGTGATATTGCATTATATGGCATGCTGGTGCTTTCATCAAATAATAAGGCCGTTGAAAATATTACATTAGAATTGCCAAATATTTCCTCTGTGGAAGAGGGGACTGATGGGTCTACATTATTTCATCCAGATTCCTCTAATCAACAGGTTGATTTATCTTATTTTGCTAAGGATAAGAAGTATCAATTTGTTAAATCTAATGAGGTATATTTTACCTTTTTAGCAGATCGTTTAGCAGAGAGTAATGAACAATGGGGCTTAATTTCTGCGAGACTTGGTAAGAAGTCTAATATAAACACATTTATGCCAGTATTAGATGTATTATCCTCAGATATGTCCTCTATTATGCGTATGCCTAGTGCTCAAGATGCTTTTGAAAGTGCCAAGAAACAGTTTCAGGCTCAACATAATCTTGTAAAAGCATTATTTACTTATGTAACAGCCTATGAAGAGAATATTCATTTGATTCAAGAATTAAAGGTTAAAATCGATAAATTAAAAGAGGAAGCTCTTGTAATCAATGAACAATTAAGTAAGTATGATGATTTAGATGATAATTTGTTGAAGTTGATAGAGCGTAAAAATAGTATTGAGTCTAAATTAATAGAGTTGAACAGCAAACGTTCTATTATTGATAAGATTTGGAGTGCTACTAACTGGTCTATTTTAGAAGCCATGAGTAATGCTGCATTGTTATCAGTTATTGAAGACGAGACTACAAAACTTCAAAATGTTAAAAGTGAATTAGATGCATTACACAAATTGGTTAATGAGCGTGAATTTATAATCAATACGAAAGATGGTCTATTATCTGATATTAAAGAACTTGATGGTACTGTCCAAAATGCAGAACATACACAGCAAGATATTTTAGGTATATTAAAAACTGATAATAAAGACACGATACATTGTTTTGATGATATAGCATCAAAGTTAATGTCACCTGATGAGGACCGAGCAGAGGCCCATACAGCGTTCTTATATGTGTGTAACTACTTAAATGAATGTAGAGAACGTTTGTTATACGATGCCTTACAAGTACAAAAGACTGTTGTTATGAGTGATGCTTTCAGAAAAAATATGCAATTACTTAGTCAGTATTGGGGCTCATTAAATGATAGGAAAAATTTACAGAAAAATTTTGACCTTGATGCCATATTCCCTGCATTACTTAATTCCTTGATGATTGCAGTACCAGTTATTTCCTCCACCTTTGCTGCTGTGGAGAGATTTTTGATTAATTGTAAATCTGAAAGCTCGTTAGGTACCATTATTATTGATGAGGCAGGGCAGGCGTCACCTCATATGCTTGTAGGGGCATTGTTCCGTGCGCAGAAGGCCGTAGTAGTTGGTGATCCTAAACAGATTGAACCTGTACAAACTGTACAGGATTTGTTTGTAGAAAAAATTGGTGGCGAAGGTATTGGTAAATATCGGAGTAAAGAGCTATCTGTACAAAGCTTAGCTGATGCACAAAATCCATTTGCAGGCATTATCAAAAATCTTGATGGTTCCGAATCTTGGGTCGGTTGCCCGCTCGTTATTCATAGACGCTGTAAGAATCCTATGTTTACAGTAGCTAATGAGTTATCTTATGGTGGCTTTATGATTAATAAGACCATGGAGCCTAAAGAGTCTATTGAGCCATGCAAAGAGAGCTGTTGGATAACATATGATACAAGTAATATTGAATCTACTATGGGTAAAGATCGATATATACAATTACAAGGTCAAATTGCTTTTGAATTGATTCAAAAGCTACGAGCAAGAAATGTGGAGTTTAAAGATATTTTTATCATTACACCATTTACTAGTGTTGCATATGGGTTTAAAAAGTATATGGAATCCCTTAGTAATGATATTGTGAATTGGACTAAAGAGGATAATAAGAAAGACTGGTTAGATGATAATATCGGTACGGTTCATACCTTCCAAGGTAAAGAAGCTAAAGTCGTTATTTATATGTTAGGCTGTCAAAGCGATGACTCTGCTAATGGAGCTATTAAATGGGTTAACGCCAATAATGTAAATGTAGCCTTTACAAGAGCAAGGGAGTATATCTATGTTATTGGTGATGCAGTGAAATGGGCAGAACTCAATAAAAACCTTGCATTCGCACAAAGATATTTGCCTATTTATACACTAAAGGATTTCTAAGTTAATAAATTGTAACGACTATAGTAGATTGCTAGATTATAAGGTATAGGTTACTATAGATGTTTCTATAAAGAATTTATATATACAATAAAGGTCCATAAAACAAAACAAGGAAAGAAATCCTTAGTCTCCTTTCCTTGTCCAGATATGATATAATTTATACCCAAGTGAGGCATAAATGGTTCGGTTGCCAGACTTCGCTTCTAGTATTTATAATTGAAAAAACGGTCTGACATCATGTCAGGCCGTTTCTTCATGTTTAAATGGAGTTATTAGTTTTGTAACTCTTGTTTTCCGTATATTTTTAGGACTATAGCAATAATTGTATTTAATACAAATAGAAGAGCGAAGCACTTTAGAGCTGTAGTATAGCCATATCCTGCTTCGTGAAAGTATGACACGAGCATAGGACCCACGATGCCCGCCAATCCCCAAGCAGTTAGAATACGGCCATGAATAGTCGATAGTTGACGTATACCATAGAGGTCCGCAAGATATGCTGGCATACAAGAAAATCCACCACCATAGCATGTGATAATGAGAAGGATTAAGATTTGGAATGTTAGGGCACTATTGGTTTGGGCGAGTAAATAGAATGCGATGATTTCTATAATAAAGAATAGTATGTAAGTTTGTGCTCACCCAAGGTAATCGGAGATAGTAGACCATGCAATACGCCCCCCACCATTGAAAATACCGATGATACCAACCAGTGATGCAGCTGCTGCAGGTGTCATACCAATGGCTTCTTGTGCCATAGGGGACGCTAAGGATAGTAGGCCTATACCACAGGTAATATTAATAAAGAATACCCACCAAAGGGCACCAAATTGCCAAGTTTTAATAGCATCATTGGCTAGCATGCCATGGTTGTGAACGTACATAGTGGATTTATCTTTCGTAGTTTGAGTTGGTTGTTTTAGTTGAGGTGCTTTCAAATAGAGCGAAGAGGCGCCCATAATCACTAGATAGATTACACCGAGGATAATGAAGTTATTTACTAATCCAAATTGAGCAACGAGGAATTGCATAAGTGGACCTGCAATGAGTGAAGCAAATCCAAAACCCATAATGGCTAATCCTGTTGCAAATCCCGGACGATTTGGAAAGTATTTTACCAGTGTAGAAACTGGTGTTATATAACCAATACCTAATCCGATACCACCGATGATACCATAGAAGAGATAGAGTAAGGTGAGATTGTGGACACTAAGTGCATAGGCCGTACCGAATAATCCAGTTACCCAGAATAACATGGCAAGAAGGCCACTTTTCTTAGGTCCAATTTTTTCTGCAAAGGATCCAAGAAAGCCCGCAGATAGTCCGAGCATTAAAATAGCTAATGAGAATGTCCATGTTGTTTGCGATAAAGTAAAACCCATATCTGCCATAATAGGACGTGTGAGTACACTCCATGCATATACGCTACCAATGGATATGTGCAAACCAATGGCTGCTAATGCAATAAACCAACGATTTCTCATAAGAAAACTCCTTTCATATAGGTGAGATACTCAGATATAGATAAAGAAGCATTTGTTACGAGAAGGCAATAAAAAAGACCATCTGAACAAAAGCTTGCCCAGACGGTCGGCTATCACACGATGTGTGCTACTGTGCATGTAGTCAATTCTACGTATCCGTCAGCCCAGTAGGAATATATTACAAATATAGCAATTGAAAGGACATCTTGTCGGTGATCTAAGTCACTATCGTATGCATTATGATGATTTATAATTGAAAACAAGGAAAGAAATCTTTGGATTTCTTTCCTTGTTTAGATATGATATAATTTATATCAAAGTGAGGCATAAATGGTTTGGTCGCCTGACTTCGCTTCTAGAATTTAATGTTGAAGAAACGGTCTGACTTCACAGTCGGGCCTTTTTTCATAGCCTAATTCTGTGAAAAGCTAACTTTTGCTAGATGTCAATTCATTTAGCTGCCATGATAATGGTCGCCACAAGTATGCCAAAGGAAATCATTAATGATAACACTTTGAATGTACTCATATTGATCACCGCCAATCTCTAGAAGATTAGCAAAGGCTGGACCCATTTAGAGGCCTCAAGTTCAATATAGTGTTGTGGATAATAAAAGTAAATAGATTAGAGGTTCCTAATAGTCACCTAGGTGACCAATAGGAACCTTTTTCGCTTTGTAATTATTATTATAGGATAGATAAATTATGTTACAATGCAAATAAGATAATAGTTTTTAGGGAGAGGGAAACTCATATGAAACGTTATATTATGCTATTGACTTTAGGTTTATGTTTTGTAGCACCAATGCTTTCACAAGCAGTGGATATAAGACCTATCATACATGTTACGAATGTACATAATGGCCAATATGATGAAGAATTAGATGCTATTACAGCAACCAAGTTTTATGGACCGTATCAGTTCCGTGTATTGAAGGACTCTGTGGAGACTAAAGGGGAAACTAAAGATATAGATGGCAGAGCCTTTAGATCCTCTGATGGTGTCTTTATGCATGTGAAGGCTAGATCTATCGATAATACAAGTATCTCTTTAGATAAAGAGATTGAAAAAATTGTTAAAGATAGGACGATTCCTGAACCTACTGTAAAGATGGTATTGCCTATTAAATATGATGTAACAGAGGTTGATAATGATGGTGTGCGCAGTTTACTAGCTGAATTTATGTATGGCTGGCCATTACATAATAGGACGGATATGGTACTTGTTACTGATTATGAAGACACTCGTTACTATTATAAGTTGCAGTTTTATAGAGACAAGCTACCAAAAGGTGTTCACATTGAGCAGTTGCGCCAGATGATTATGGATGCGCAGTTTAGTTATAAATAAGGTGTTTTGATCAGATTCCCATATTTGTTTATTTTAATGTTTTTAGTCAGTCTGTAATATTTAGCTGAACGGGTATAGTAAAAGTAAATTAAAAAGAGGTTCCTATGAGTCAACTTGTGCCCATCAGGAACCTCTTTTGTTGTGCAAGATTTTATATAGTTTTCAAACTATTATAATATGCTTTTACCTAAAGGAAATTATTATTTATTTAAGTTTCCAACAATGCTTACAATATCTTCTGCTTTGCGTGCAATATGTATTACGCCTAGTTCTTGATGGAGAGATTCTTCTCTAAAGCCCCATGTAACACCAATGCAAAGTAGACCGGAGTTTTCTGCAGTAGCTACGTCAACTTCAGAGTCACCTACATAGATAGACTCTTCTGGGGGAGAGTTTAATTCCTTCAAGGCTTGTAACACCATGTCTGGAGCAGGTTTACGTTGTAATCCTGGTCTTTCACCGATGGCAACAGGTAAACGATCGCCAAAGTACTCTTTATTGAGCGGTGTTACACCTTCTTGGATTTTGTTGGATACGATGGCTAATTTATAACCTTGCTCACGCAATTCATCAAGCATATCTAGGATGCCTGGGTAGGGAGCTGTTGTGTCTTTTAAATGCTCACCATAGTAAGCTTTGAACTCCTCAATGTATGGCTCTAATTCATGATCAGCTACTGTACTTGGTAAACATTGACGCATCAAATAGGTTACTGCATTACCGAGTGCTGCTTTTACCTCTGCTAGAGATTTTTCAGGGAAGTTATGTGTACGTAGTACATGATTTACAGCATTCGCTAAATCTGTAGCCGTATCAAGTAATGTGCCGTCGCAATCAAAAACGATGGTTGTATATTTCATAGGGACCTCCAAATGTAATTATTAACTATTCTATTATATGACAGACTGAGAAAATTTTCATAAAAAATTAGACTATGTTACAATTAATATACTATAGTTGAGAGCTTTAAAACTGGAGAGGTATATGATTCATAAAACAATTGCACTTTCAATATATATTAGCTTAATTACTACTTTAGTAGGGGCTGTTGATGTTAATATTCCTGGTGCGGATAATAGAATTTCTGCAAATGCTTATGAAAGTTATATACATCATGATTCCTCAATTAGAAATATACAAGAGAGAGCCTTGAGAGACTTTCAAAAGAATAAGCTGTATGATGAAACTAAGCAACTATATATAGATAACGGTCTATCTGAAAAAGAGGCTGAAACAGTTATCCGAGAAAGCTATGTAGGGCCTCTTAATATATATGAGGGACAAACAGAGATTATTGATCATAGTGGAAAGGGAATTCGTTTCCTTGTACCCTATATAAGTTATTATAAAGTGCAGAAAAATAATATAACTGATAAATATACAGCGTATGAACTTTTCTCACATGATATGACGATAGGCTTAATTGTTGAAAATAAACAGAATTGGCAAGCTCTGACTACATGGGAAAGCCATTTGATTCGATTACGGGAGAGGATTTACGTAAAGATTATGAACGACCAACAAACATAAAAGAGTTTGGAGCACTTTCTTATAAACCCGAAGATATCCATGGTGCAAGTTTTTTGTATGCAGGGTTAACGGATAGTTACTGGGATTCTTTATATGGTAAAATTAAGAAAAATAATAAAGCTCAGTTTTGTTCCAATTTGAACTTTGCTTTGGCTAATAATTCGACGATTCGATATCATGTAGGTTTGACTGAGGCCAAACAGAATATGGGACAGGTAATCAGTCCCATACTTGTTAATTACGTGCTACCATCTATAAAACCACTAACAGATAGCGATGCATATTCTCATACAACGAAAAAAGAGGGTGAAAATTTTATCTACCGTATTCTTAATGATGCAAAAGTTATTGGTTCTGTAAGAGATGTTCAAAATGGTTTGTCTTATAAAAGCTCTTCTGGTATAACTCACACTGTCTATGTAGAAACGATAGATAAGGCAAGTAGCGCAGATTCGATTGAGCTTAGTAGCTTTCTGGATGAGGTGATTATTAATTCGGTTAAATCGCCTGAGGATTATATTTACTTTGCTAAACGCATTGTATGGAATGATGGTGTACCAGGTATTTTAGTGGAACAAGAGAAAGCTAATAAAGAGGGTATAATGGTATTTTATATTCAGGACGGAACGACAGCTTTAACTAGTATATTGAGTTATAATAGAAATATGTCTTATACTAAAGAACAACTTCGTAATATGATAACTGATGTTAAGTTAGTTACTATTCCTGAGAAATTCAAGGGCAATGTTGATCTTGCTAATATTGAAGATATAGTTAAAAAAGATTTGGAGAAGTAGAATGACTGAAATACAAGCTCTTTTATTGATAAAATCTATTCTCGAATCCGCAGATATTCATGGTATTGAACATATGTTAAGTGAAGATTGTGAGTACATGTCTACAGGTCGTGGTATTATTGGGCGAAACCGCAATGAAACTGTTGAGTTTTTATCCTCTATGACTGAGTCTATTAAGGCAGATAATGTGCCTGTTACCTGCAAGGTGATGCATATTACCGATATATATGAAGAGGATGCGTTATTCCATGAAGGGCGTCATGGTTTAACGGTTTCTTATGAAAGTGGCGATAACTATGTGTACATGATTTTTGTAGACGTAAATAATGAAGGCCTTGTAGACCGTATCGTTTCTAGTCAAGAAAACTATAGCATTGAGTATGATGATCTCCGCTTTAGTTCTGATGAAAGCGAATATGCTTTCACGACTTCGCCAACGACTGTGAAAGATTGGATTACAGCACTCAGCATGTGGCTTGAAACTGCAAATGTAGATGTAGACGATTTTTATCAATATATCGATGAAGATACGCGCGTTGTATTTCAAAAGGGCGATGCAGAATCTATTACTCTTGAAAGCGGTCTTGATGTAGAGGATTACTTTGATCAATTAATGAACCAACACTTTGATGCGGTGCCTCATATCATTCGAGATGAAGAAGATGGATTAATCTTAACCTACGGCCCTATGAGTGCTATTGCTACCCTCAATGAAGAAGGTGCACTAGCACTTATCAGTATCTATATCGATACACGCGATGAAGATGAAGCGACTGATGAGGTTGGTTATATCGAAGAGGACTTAACGAAGGAAACTATTATTGAAGAGGATCTATATTAGTTGATACTACTCATTTGATATATCTAATCTAATTAGGATTAATAGATAAAACAAAAACTACCAATTAAACATATATCTTTTAAACAGACCTTCTACTATAGAAGGATAAGCCACTAGATATTATGAATAACTGGTAGTTTTTTGTATTATTTACATTTCATCATGGTCTTTAATGAGACCAGCTTTTTTCTTTTTCCAGTAGGAGTAGTAGAATGGCAAGATTATGATACAGCCGCCTAGACCCCATAATAATTGGTTAGTTTGAGCTTGGGCAAGCATCCATAGGGATGTGCCGATAGCGATGACTGGGATTAAGTAGCCACCAGGGATTGTGTAGGAACGAGCTTTGTCTGCCCATTTACGACGGAAGATAATAACAGCCAAACAAGTTGGTAGGTATTGTGTAAAACGAGATACCGCACTAATGGCTGCTAGTGTTGTAAAGGAACCAGACCAGGCAAGTAATACACTGGCAATGGCAGTAACGATAGCTGCTACATATGGTGCATTGTAACGATTACGTTTTGCTAAAGCACTTGGTAGCATACCATCTTCCGCCATGGATGTTGCCACACGAGGCGCATAGTAAGCTTCAGCAAAGTTGATACCACCCATAGAGATCAATGTGCCTATTAATACGATATACATACCAATAGGTCCAACAATTACGTTGAATGCATCTTGTACTGGAGCCTTGGTATTTGCCAAGTCAGTACCGAGTACACCAATAGATACGGCAAGGATTGCCATATACAGAACGGATACGAGAAGCATACACATGATAATAGCACGTGGTAAATTCTTTTTAGGATTTTTCATATCCTCTGCAGCAATGGCAATAACTTCAAACCCTGTATACGCAAAGAATAGAAGTACTGCTGCTTGTGCAAATGATCCATCTACATAGGTATCTTGTGGGAATACAGGCGTAAAGTTAGCACCATTAATAAAGAAGATACCAATTGCAATGAATAGGGTAAGCGGAACTAACTTAGAGATAGTAATTAAGTTATTAACGAATTTTGATACATTAACACCAAATATATTTACAACCGTAAGGCCTACAATTAAGATAAATGAAATGACATCCTTTGCAAAATCACCACTTAAAGCTGGTACTGCAGCACCTAATGCTGTAGCAAAGCCAACGGCCATAGCCGCCCAGGCAATAACGGTTACGATCCATTTTAGAACGCCCACTTCAAAGGCCCAGAAATCACCTAATGCATGTTTTGCATATAGATAAGGACCTCCATTACGTGTAAATAGGCTGGCTGCCTCTGCAAAGCAAAGGGCGATACAACCTGCGATAATGGCGTCAAATAACAGGACGCCTAAGCTAGCGGAACCAATTATAGAATATGCTTTGTTTGGTAGTAGGAAAATACCTGTCCCTACAATACCATTGATGCCAAGGAGTACAATACTCCAAAAGTCAAATTTTCCTGTTTCTTTCATGATATAATCTTCCTACTATTTAGTTATATTTTCTCGAACTGCTTTTACGAATGCAGTAAATAAGCGTTTTGCGTTTTCATCACTTGTAGACATCATTTCTGGGTGGAATTGACAGGCGACTAACCAAGGATAGGATGGGTCCTCTAAACCTTCTACAGTACCATCCTTAGCTCTTGCTACAACTTGTAATCCTTTACCGACGTTTTTAACTGTTTGGTGATGATGGGAATTCGTAATCCAAGTATTGTAACCTATAGCACTAGCTAGTTTTGATTTGGAATCAATTTCTACAGTATGGGTACCAAGAGAAGGTGTTTGATTCTGAGAGTGTTTTATTGTACAGTTTTGATCATATTTTAAATCTTGGAATAAAGAACCACCACGATATACATTTAAGATTTGTAAGCCACGACAGATACAAAAGATGGGAATTTGCTTTTCTTCTGCTGCTTTGATTAAGGCAAAGTCAAATTGATCGCGCTCCGGAAATACATCGCCAAGACCTTGCAGAGGTTCTTCTCCATAGTGAAGAGGGTATACATCATGACCGCCGGATAATAACAAGCCGTCAAGTTTTGCTACCGTTTCGCGAGCTACATCAAGATTTTGGGTAAATGGAATTATAACAGGAATGCCACCAGTCTCCTCAATAGAACGAGGATAGTCTTGGTTTACGTAAGAACGCAATAAATCTACGTAAGGACCACCATTATCTCGTAAGATATTGCCAGATATGCCAATAAATGGTTTCGTCATAATATCACCTCATATGTGTAAAAATCTGTACAACCTGATGTTAGTGTATCAGATTTTTATGGATAAAAACACTACTAATAGATATAATTATAAGACTTATAATAGAGAAAATATGTTAAAGTTGATACATTTTACTATATTTTCTTTCCAGATATAGTTGTATAAGTTTATTGCGAAACATGATATGATAAACTACGAATGAACTGTACGGGAGGTTTACTATGGTTTTTCTAACATCTTTGCAAAGTATCATACCTATTGTGCTACTTATTTTGTTAGGATATATATTAAAAGGGCGGGGCATGTTTAATCCCACCTTTAGTGGTAATTTATCGCGATTTATCATGTCGGTTGCATTACCAGCTGGAGTATTTGTATCTGTATTGCATCACTTACATACTTCAGATATTTGGAATTTACGATATGGCATGTTAGTGGTTGTCCTAACATATGTTATTGCATATATCGTAGCTTTCATTATGATGAAAATGCTGAAAGTTCCTAAAGGACGACGTGGTATTTTTATCAATATGGTAGTAAATGATAACTGCTTATTTATTGGGTTACCAGTGCAAATTGCACTCTTTGGGCAAGATGCGCTGCCGTATTTCCTGTTATATTACATCGGTAACACTATTTCCGTATGGATGGTAGGGGTATTCCTTATAGAACTAGATCCACTACCAAATTCTGAAGTAGATTTTAATAATGGTTCCCATAAGATTGATAGTATAAATAATAGTTCAGAATCTACTGAAGGTAAAAGCAAGAAACCTAAATTTGATTGGAAGAAGTTATTACCACCACCATTGATAGGTTTTTTTGTGGCGTTAATCTTCTTATTCTTTGAAATTCCTTTACTTCCAATTTTGCATACTACCTTGAATTACTTAGGTGACATGGTAACCCCACTATCCTTGATTTATATAGGTATTGTACTTCATGATGCGGGCTTAAAAAGCATGCGTTTAAATAAAGACTCCATCGGTGGGATTGTAGGACGATTTGTCATTTCCCCGATTATCATGTTCTGTTTGATTACGGTCTTACAATATGGAGCAGGCATAGTTCTAGAACCGATTGCAATCATTACCTTTGTTGTACAATCAGCAGGACCTGTCATTGCAGTATTGCCAATTGTAGCTAATGAATCAAAAGCTGATTTGCCATTTGCTACAGGTCTAGTTATGATTAGTACCATATTATTTGTTGTAGTAATTCCAATCATAATGGAAATTTTAATAATGATAGGTATACAAGTTTAAAATAAGGAAAAGATTAAAATAAGTAAATAAAAAATAGGTTCCTAATGGTCATATAGGTGACTATTAGGAACCTATTTTTATGTAAGTATATACAGCTTATCTAAAGAATCTACCAACGAGTGGCATGCTAGCACCATCGTTTTTATTAAGGCCTTTTAAAAGAACCATGATAATTACGTATAGTAGTAATCCTTCAATACCTGTGAGTATAAAGTTAGCCCACATTGGTAGGATGTCTATTAAGTAATGGTAACTCATGAAAATAAGTATACCCATAACACCGGCACTGACCACGTTTTTCCAAAGCAGGGAAATATCAAGGAAGTAGCCTGTGTATTTTTTGATATAAATCAAGTTAAGTAATGCGGCAAAGCCAATATCAGCAACGGTTGCCCAAGCGGCACCGCCGATGCCAAGCCAAGGAATAGCAGTCAGTGTCCAGTTAAGGATGACCTTGATTATGAGGGAAATCCCCATATTTATGACTGGAATACGTGGTCTGTTGAGACCTTGTAGAATACCTGTTGTTACTTGATGTACACCTAGGAAGAATATAGAGAATGCCGTGATTTGCGTTGCTAGTTCTGCCTTAGGCGCATTGTAAATCAGTGTAACAGTTGGGGCAGCAAGTACATATAATAGCACTGTAAATGGTACGGTTGCCATAAATGTTAAACGCATAGAGCCAGCAGTGCGATCATATATACCTTGATGATCGCGTTTTGCAAAGGCATGAGAGATAGCTGGTACAATGCTTGTCGCAAGGGCTGCGGTAATGATGGTAGCCAAGTTGATGAGCGGTACCGCCATCCCAGTAAGGTAACCGAAGAGTTCTGTTACTTCGTTCATTGGGAACCCAGCATCTAATAAGCGACGTGGTACGATAAGTAAGTCGAGATTCGCCGTCAACGGTAACATGATACTTGCTAAGGAAATTGGAATGGACAAGGTTAAGAGTCGTGACAAAATTTCTTTAGCTGATTCACGAGGCCCATCGTAGCTTTCACCAGTACTACTTGCCTTAGGTAATTTATAGTAGTAGTACAAGAGCACTAGGAAGGCACCAAAGGCACCTACGCCAGCACCTAAGCTAGCTCCACCTGCCGCGGCCGGTAAGCCGTAAGGTAATAAAATAGCAGCAGCACCAAGCATAACGATAACCCGTAGCAATTGTTCTACAATTTGGCTAATCGCTGTAGGCGTCATCATTTCATAGCCTTGGATATACCCGCGGAAACAGGAAATCCATGTTACAAAGAATACTGCCGGAGCGAGCGCGATGATAGAGTAGTAGGCACGGCTTTCAGCAATGAGACCACTAGAGATTAACCAATCTGCACCAAAGTACATGGCAAGACTGGCGATAAAACCTGTAATAGTCAACATTGTAAAAGAAATATTGAATACTCTCTTAGCACCACTAAAGTCGTGTAAGGCTAATCGTTCTGCCGTCAAAATAGAGATGGCAATCGGCACACCTGCGCTCGAAATTTGCAATAGTAACAAATAGATAGGAAAGGCCATCTGGTAGATGCCGATTCCTTCACCGCCCAAGATGCGGGATAAAAGAATCCAGTTGATACTACCGATGGCTTTTACTACGAAACCGGCAATGGTTAAAATTAAGGTTCCTTTTAAAAATCCACTAGCCATTGATTATAGTTTGTTGGAAGAACCCAATACATTTTTAATTTTGTGAGCTACCATGCCTTTAATAGCATCACGAGCAGGTCCTAAGTATTTACGAGGGTCAAATTCGGATGGGTTTTGAGCCAAGTATTCACGTACAGATGCGGTCATAGCAAGACGAAGGTCTGTATCGATGTTGATTTTGCAAACCGCCATTTGAGCTGCTTTGCGAAGCATTTCTTCAGGAACTCCTTGAGCACCAGGAATGTTGCCACCGAATTCATTACATTTTGCTACGAATTCAGGCAATACGGAGGATGCCCCATGCAATACGATAGGGAAGTTAGGCAATAATTCGCCAACTTTTTTCAAACGATTGAAGTCGAGGTAAGGGTCGCCTTTGAATTTGTAAGCACCATGGCTAGTGCCAATAGCGATTGCTAAGGAGTCTACGCCAGTTAGGTGTACGAATTCAGCAGCTTGTTCTGGGTCTGTAAAGCGAGCATCTGCATCGGATACGTTTACATCATCTTCAACACCAGCCAAACGGCCTAATTCTGCTTCTACTACAATGCCATGAGCGTGAGCATATTCAACAACTTGTTTAGTGATTTTTACGTTTTCATCGAAATCATAGTGAGATGCGTCGATCATAACGGATGTGAAGCCACCATCTACACAGTCTTTACAGATTTCAAAGGAATCGCCGTGATCAAGGTGAAGAGCGATTGGTAAGTTGCTGTCTTCAAGAGCTGCTTCTACGAGTTTAACAAGGTAAATATGTTTAGCATATTTACGAGCACCTGCAGATACTTGCAAGATAAGAGGGGATTGTTCCTCTTTCGCTGCATCTACGATACCTTGTACGATTTCCATGTTGTTTACATTGAAAGCGCCAACAGCATAGCCGCCTTCATAGGCTTTTTTGAACATTTCTGTAGTAGTAACTAATGGCATGTTGTCCTCCTTGGCTCTAGAGCCTGTCATATCATGTTATTAATACTGTGACTGCTAGTATTTCTAGCGCATATGAGCTAGATAAAAAAACTAGTGTTATTGCAATCATATATCAATTCAAGTTAAGTATATCAAGAAACACTATAAAGGGCCAATATTTTTTGTATAACTTATGCATAAATTTCGTCTTGTTTTGTGACCCATGTGGGTTATTTCTGTGTAGGAGCATTTATTTAGGGTATTATATCAGCTCAATCGTTTAGCAATACGTTCATATCTTCTGGCATTTCTGCATGCAGTTCGAGCCATTCATTTGTTATGGGATGATAAAAGCTTATGCGCGATGCATGCAGTGCTTGACGTTGAATAGATTCTAGATGACCACCGTATAAGTCATCACCAGCTAGTGGATACCCTAGTTGAGATAAATGAACTCGAATCTGATGGGTGCGTCCTGTGTGCAATAAGCACCGTACATGGGTAAACTGATTATAAGATGTAAGCGAGCTGTTAGTTGAACATACATTACTATTATTATTCATCGTAATTACATCATCAGAATTAATCTTACCACTACTGATTTTGCTTGTATTTTTACTAATAATAGTTATATCCGTGCGAGCCGGCTTTCCTTGGACTGTACAACAGCGCTCAATGATACTGCCTGGTTTACGACCTATAGGCCAGTTAATGCTTATAGGCATAGAAGGGAGATGCCCTTCTACAATGGCGTCGTAGATTTTGTAAAAATGGGTGTGTTTTTTATCAAAAGCATGTTGGACCACCGATGTTTTAGCAATGATGACAATACCTGAGGTATCCTTATCTAATCGGTGTACAGGATGGAAATCATAATGCTGATTTGTTTCTTGGTAGTAATGAAGTACACCATTTGCCAGCGTATGATCTCGGACGATAGAAGTAGGGTGCATAAGAATACCAGCCGCTTTATTAATGACTAAAATATATTCGTCCTCATATATGATATCTAGTTCCATAGGGCTTAAACTAAACTCTTGCTCTGGTGTTAACTTCATAATGAGATGATCACCACCGTGAATGAGCGTATTCCAGGTAGCAGGTTTACCATCAATTGTTATGATACCATCACTTCGTAAACGTCGTCTCATGCGCTGGGAGATATGCTGTTGTTTTATAATATGATTTATAGATTGTGTGTGTAAATCAGAATCTACAATTAAGTCGATTATTGTTGCTGTTTTCATACGTATTATTATAACAAATAAAATATAAATGAAGAATTTTTCATAATTCGTTGTTTTTATGAAGGTCCATATAGTATAATTTGAATTATTAAATTTTATACATTATTTATGTGTGAACTTTTTTTACTGTAAAACTGTGTGTTTAGTTATAACAGTATATTTTATGAACTATATATGTATGTTAACGACTGTATGGTTATAGCTTATTCTATAAAAGGAGAGGTTTATGAATATTAACAAGAACTCTGTATTAGTCGCATGTGTGTTAGCGGCTATGTCTACAACAACTTTTGCGGCATCTACTACAACATCTACTAGTAGTACAACGGTAACAAACCAAGACACACCAACATCTACTAGTACACGTGTAACTCGTGAGGAACATACAACGACTACATCAACTTCTACTGTTCGTACAGAGAGCTCTAGCTCCACTAAAAGCACTAAAGCTAGTGTAGGCGTAATGACTCCTCAAAAACTTGAAGAACGTAGTGCACTTTCTGGCTATATCGCAGCTGATGTGGCGAGCGCATTAAACCCTTATCGCAATGCTCCTAAATCTTTAAAATCTGGCAAAGGCACTACTTTCAAAAATGACGAAGTGCTTGAACATGGTGTATTGGCAGCTATGAAACAAGGTGGTAAATGGGGTGTTATCCGTCCAGATGGTACCGTTGCTATTGAGCCTAAATATAAAGAAATTAAAGATGTTGATTATAAAACGGGCAATGTGTTAGCTCAAGTAGATAAGAAAACAGACACTTGGGTTACCCCTAAGGGTGTAGAAATCTCTGAAGAGGAAGCTTTAAAAGAACGTGTAAAACAAGAAGCAACTCAAGAGTATCCAAGCGATTCCTATGTAGAGTTTAAAGAAAAAGGAAAATACGGCTTTAAGACTACTGACAACAAAGTAGTGATTGCTCCACAATTCCGTCAAATCGTGACTGGATTTAGCGAAGACCGTGCTTTTGTTAAGAATGCTAAAGGTAAAATCGTAGCTATTGATGGTACTGGTAAAGAATTATTTAATGCTCCTTCTAAAGAAGTATATGCATTCCGCAATGGTCTTGCTGAATATCGTCGCTCCGTAAGTGGGTTTAACTTAGGTGGTCTTGTAGGTGGCTTCATCGTGGGCGGTATCCTTGGAGGTGCGCTTTTAGGTGGTCAACATTATCACGTAGGTGGTTTTGCCTATGATGGTGCAAAACGTGGCTATATCGATCGCTCTGGTAATATTGTTATTGACAGCAAAAAAGATAAAGTATGGCCTATCACAGCTTATGGTACGGTAATCAAAGATGCTGGTAACTTATACTTTGTGAACCGTAAAGGTGAAGTTGTTATTCAACCAGGCGATTACGATGCAGGTGAAATGGATAAATTAAATGGTCTATTAGCGTTAAGAGACAATAAGACTGAGAAATGGGGCATTTTTGATGTATCAACAGGTAAGCAAGTAGTAACCTTCAAATATGATTCTATTTCCTTTGCAGGGACTGATCGTTTAGTAGTTGTGAAAGATCATGTTAAAAATCTTATCGATATGAATAGTGGTAAATCCTTGTATTCTGCTCAAACAGAAGCAACTATTGAACCGTTCAACAACGATACTGTAACATGGGTTCATACTGGTAAAGAGGGCTATACAATCATAGATAATAATGGTCATATTTTATTTAGAGATACAAACAAACTTATTGAAGACGCTAAGTCCTTTAACCATGGTTTTAGTTCTGTTAAGTCTAAAGGCAAATGGGGAATTATGAACTCCAAAGGCGAATGGCTTGTACAACCTACATATGATGCGGTAAACGTTTTATAATATAATTGGTTGTAGAATTCCTTTGAATTTGTATTGTCTTTAGTTTTGGCTTAATTAGTATTGTTTAGTTATAGTTCTTAGCTATAAACTAAATACAACAGAATAGCGTTATATAGAACTAGCAATGTACATATATTATGTATGTTGCTAGTTTTTTATATTATTTGTCTTGTGTATTGCGTTGCATAACCGTATTAGAGAACTTTCACTATACTTATAAAAGCTTCATTAATACATAGCTAACAATTATAATTAAGAAAATCGATTTACCTAGAAAATAAGCATATTTTAAGGTATAATTATAGAGATGTATTCCGATTTGGTGTAGTTTTACACTTTCACTTGGAATATGAGGATGATGAAAGTAATGCTATGAACCTTATGCCCAATAGGTTCAGGTGTAGGAGGTATAAAATGGCTAAAGATTGTTCCTTTGACGTTGTGTCTGAAGTGGATATGCAGGAAGTAGATAATGCTGTAAACCAAGCAAAAAAAGAAATTGGTACGCGTTATGATTTCCGTGGTTCTAAAGCGGAAATTAGTCTTGAAGGTGACACTATTAAAATCATCGGTGATGATGAATACAAATTGAATGCCATTATCGATGTATTAAAAGGCAAGATGGTTAAACGTAACGTAGCGATTAAAAATCTTGATTACGGCAAAGTTGAACCAGCAGCAGGTGCAACAGTTCGCCAAATCATTACTATTAAAAAAGGCATTACTAAAGAAAATGCTAAAGAAGTAGTAAAAGCAATTAAAAACATGAAAATTAAGGTACAAGCATCTATCCAAGAGGATCAAGTGCGCGTATCTGGTAAAGATAAAGATGATTTGCAAGCAGTAATCCAAATGTTAAAACAATTGGATATCCCTGTAGAATTGCAATTTGTTAACTTCCGTTCTTAATATTATATGTCCATAGGGTAGGTTAGTTAGACTTGTTTGAATCTCTAATACTATCAGTGTAGGAGGCCTTATGAAAGTGGAGGACATGAAGGGTGGATATACCACAGGTTCATGTGCTACGGCAGGTATGAAAGCTGGTTTATTGGCCCTCTTAGATAAGAATATTGTGGACCAAGTGGTCATTGAGAATCCTCAAGGGCAGTACATTGAGGTTCCTATTAAAGCGATAGAGGTTATATCCGATACAGAGGCGAAGGTGACCGTCATGAAAGACGGAGGCGACGATCCAGATGTAACTCATGGAAATGATGTAGAAACGACAGTGTCCCTTGATGATACTGGTGAACTGCGATTTCGAGCTGGCTTTGGTGTAGGTACAGTAACGAAACCAGGCCTTGCTATGCCACCAGGAGAACCGGCTATCAATCCAGGGCCCCGGGCAATGATGAAAATAGTTTTTGAAGAACATTGTGTCCATGGTCAAGGTGTAACGGTAACCGTTAGTGTTCCTAATGGTAAGGTATTAGCTAAGAAAACATTAAATCATACACTTGGTATCGAAGGTGGCATTTCTATTATTGGTACTACCGGTATTGTTAAGCCTATGAGTGAAGAAGGGTTTAAGAACTCGTTAGTGCCACAGTTGAAAGTTATGAAGGCTAACGGATGTGAAACAGCTGTTCTCGTACCGGGGCGTATTGGTCAAGATCTTGCAGAGCAAGTATTAGGTATTCATAAGAACCAAATGGCAGAAACGAGTAATTTTATCGGATTTATGCTTGAAAAGGCTGTACAGATTGGATTCAAGCGAATCTTAATCATCGGTCATATCGGTAAATTAATCAAACTAGCTAGCGGTAGCTTCCATACTCATAATCGCATGAGTGATGGACGTATGGAAAGTATCGTGGCCTATGCTGCCTTAGAAGGAGCATCCCAAGAGGTGTGTGAAGAGTTATTTAATTGCCAAACTACAGAGTCTACATTCCCTATCTTGGAGCGAGAAGGATTGACTGGTGTGTACCAACGTGTTGTAGATCGTGCCTCTCTACGTAGTGAGCGCTATATTGCTAACGAAGCAGAGGTGGGCATCATCATTACGACCTTAAAGGGCGTAATCTTGGCAATGGATAAGCATGCAAAAGAGATAGGAGAACTTGAACATTGGCACATACCTTGTATATCGTAGGCATTGGTCCGGGGAACCCTGATTATGTGGTGCCTAGAGGCCTTACTTTAATTAAACATGCTACAGTATTGGTAGGCAGTGAACGGTCTTTAGAGGACTTTCAAGAGCCTGGACAAATTACATATCCTGTAACGGGTAAACTTAGTTTATTAGCCGAACAAATTGAGCAGGAGCTCAAGAGCCATGACGTGGTGGTCATGGTTAGTGGCGATACAGGCTACTATAGCTTGTTGCCCTATTTAAAGAAGAAATTTACTGCTAATCCTATTGAGGTGGTACCAGGTATTAGTTCTATGACCTTTGCCTTTGCCCGTCTTAATGAGGTATGGCATGATGCGGACTTGATGAGTTTTCATGGACGCCAACCGGCACCAGAGAAACTCGTATATGAAGCAGGTAAAAAGATGGGATTCTTAACGGATCCTGAATATAATCCAGCGCATATTGCGCGTATTTTAATAGATGCAGGTTGGCCAAAAGAAACGAGAGCGGCAGCCCTTGAGCGCTTGAGTTATGATGATGAAAAAATCGTAGACTCTACGCTAGAGGTGTTAACTGAGCTCGAAGGCTTTGGTCATTCTGTAATGGTGGTACTAGGATGAGACATTTTTTCGGAATCCCTGATGAGGAGTTTATCCGCGGCGATGTGCCGATGACGAAATGCGAAATTCGCAAAGCCGTTATGAATGAGGCACGCATCGAGGAGGATAGCATCGTCCTTGACGTAGGTGCTGGTACGGGCTCTATTTCTATTGAAGCAGCCTTGGCAGCTCCTAAAGGACATGTATATGCAATTGAGCGCTTTGATAAAGGCATCGACCTTATCAATGAGAATATAAAGAAATTCAATGTAAATAATATGACCGTAATCAAATCCAAAGCTCCTGAAGGCATGGAAGAATTGCCTGAGCTTGATGCGGTTATCATCGGAGGTAGCGCTGGTGGTATGACAGGCATCATGGACGAAGCGCAACGTCTATTAAAAATTGGCGGCCGTTTAGTTGTAACTGCTGTAACGATGGAGACAGGTTATACAATCTTGAAAGAGTTGAAAGGTCGTCCTTTCACGTATGAAGGTTACCAAATGTCCATCAGCCGTTACCGCAAGGCTGGTCCCTATCATTTGTTAGACCCATTGAGTCCAATTTTCATTGTATCTGCAACGCGTATCGCAGAAGGAGAGTAATATGGTTGACGTACATATCGTAGGTGCAGGCCCTGGGGATCCTGAGTTAATTACTCGCAAAGGATATCGTTTAGTGCAAGAGGCAGACGTTGTTATTTACGCTGGCTCCTTGGTAAACCCTGCTATTTTAGAGGCTTGTAAACCAGGCTGTGAAATCCATAACAGTGCTACTATGAACCTTGATGAGGTTTTGGCTGTTATGAAAGCTGCCGTTGAGGCTGGTAAACGTGTAGTTCGCCTTCACACAGGTGACCCTGCTATTTACGGTGCTATTCAAGAGCAAATGGATGCATTGGCTGGCATGGGTATTTCTTATGAAGTCGTGCCAGGTGTAAGCTCTTTCCTTGCCACAGCAGCGGCTTTGAAACAAGAATATACATTACCTAATGTATCTCAAACAGTTATCATTACGCGTATGGAAGGCCGTACACCAATGCCTCCAAAGGAAAAATTGCGCATGTTAGCATCTCATGAAGCGACAATGTGTATTTTCCTTAGCGTTCAAATGTTAGATAAGGTTGTAGCTGAACTCATCGAGGGTGGTTATGACAAAACAACTCCAGTGGCTATCGTGGTAAAAGCTTCTTGGCCAGACCAACGTATTATCCGCGGCACATTGGAAACCATTGCGGACATCGTAGCGAAAGAAGGCGTATTGCGCCAAGCTATGATCGTAGTAAGTCATGTATTAGATAGTGAATACGAATTATCTAAACTCTATGACAAAGGCTTTGCTCATATGTACCGCAGTGCTAAGGACTAGTATGATGAAAGAACTAGAAATTGGTGCGCCTATGACGGAAGCTAAGAAGAATAGAACGGCTATTCTTTCTGTTTCTGAACGAGGTGCAAAGCTAGGTCAACGTATCAAGTCTTTGGTGGCACCTCATGCGGATTGCTTTGAAAAAGAAAACCGTCCCTCTGGTGGAGAGGCTATTTATTTTGATTCCCTTAAAAATCATATTGGACAGATTTTCAAGGATTATGACCAAGTATTATGTATTATGGCGCTTGGCATCGTAGTGCGCATGATTGCACCGTATATTGAACATAAATCCAAGGATCCTGCGGTAGTCGTAATGGACGAAGTGGGGCACCATGTAATCAGTTTATTATCTGGGCACCTTGGGGGCGCCAACGAATGGACGCAGTCCATTTCGCTGGCCATCGATGCGGACCCTGTTATTACAACCGCAACGGATGTAAACGGATTGCCAGCGCCTGACGTGTTGGCGCGCCATGAGCATCTGTTGGTAGATGATTTTCAAACTTTAATCAATGTGAACTCTGCCATCGTCGGGGGAGAGCGGGTTGATTATTATATCGATGAAAGCTTGTCGAATGCAGAGGAACTAGAGCAAGCTGCGAAAGCTCATATTGGCGAACATGGATTGGTTCACGTTGTTTCTTTGGATCAACTAAAGTCTATTCCATGTAAAAATGAAAGCGCTGAAGAGGATTCTTCTCGCGTAGTCATTACGGACAAAGTAATTACCGAATATGGTCATCAATTGATTTTACGCCCTCGTACGTATACGATGGGCATTGGTTGTCGCCGAGACACACCAAAGGAATTGATTCTTGACGCCATACAACAATCGCTAGCAGCACATAGGCTTTCACCAAAGAGCCTTGTAACGGCTGCATCAGTGATTGTTAAACAAGATGAAGTAGGCCTCTTAGCGGCTATGCAAATTATGGGGTGGCCTATCGTGTTCTATACGCAGGACGATATGGCACCACTCATTGAAGAACAAGAATTAAAAGAATCTAATTTTGTAAAAGGAACTATAGGAGTAGGAAACGTATGCGAGACAACAGCATTACTAGCGGCCAAGAGCCGAACACTAATACAGCACAAAACAATTTATCCCAAAACAACGGTAGCCATTGCACAGGTAACATCAAAGTAATTGGCATTGGCCCTGGCGATGAAGAGTTCATGACACCTCAAGCGCGCGAAGCCATCTTAGCGGCTGACCGTGTTGTAGGTTATTTGACTTATCTTGACTTGATTAAAGACCTTATCGAAGGTAAAGAAACTGTAGGCACTGCCATGATGCAAGAGGTAGATCGTTGCCAACAAGCTGTTGATTTAGCGGTAGAAGGCCATCAAGTCGTAGTTGTATCATCTGGTGACTCTGGCGTATACGGCATGGCAGGTCTTGTGTTGGAACTTGCTAATAAAGTACCAGCAGAAAAACGTCCTTCCGTAGATATCGTACCTGGCCTTAGTGCTGTAAACGTAGCGGCTTCTGTTTTAGGCGCTCCGTTGATGCATGACTTTGCAGTTATTTCTCTTAGTGACTTGATGACTCCATGGGATTTAATTAAAAAACGTGCTGATCTTTGTGCACAAGGTGACATGGTTATCTCCTTGTACAACCCGCGCAGTAAAAAACGCGTTACTCATTTAGATGAAGTTCGTGAAATCGTTCTTAAATACCGCGATCCTAAAACACCTGTTGGTATCGTGCAAAAAGCAGGTCGTCCAGGGCAACACATGGTAATTTCTGACCTTGAGAATTTCACAAATGAAGAAGTGGATATGCAAACACTTGTTATTATCGGCAATAGTCAAACCTATGTTGAAAATGGTCGCATGATTACACCTCGAGGCTACAAATTATGATTTGGGTCATCGCTGGTACCTTGGATGGTCGTACCTTAGCGGTAGACATCCAAGAACGGACAGGTGAAGAGGTTCTCGTTACTGTTGTGAGTCAGTATGGGGCAGAGCTTGCTGCCCATAAAGGCATTACTGTTCATACGGGCCGTCTTGATCAAGAGGCTATGCAAAATTTGATTAAGAAACACAACGTACGTTTATTAATCGATGCAAGCCATCCGTATGCTGCTATTGTTACAGCTACGGCTCAAGATGCAGCAAAAGCTGAAGGTATTCCTTTTGTTCGCTTTGAACGTAAAGAGGTGCCATTGCCAGACTATGATAAATTGCATATCGTAGTGGATGAGGTAGAAGCCGCTAATTTAGCTGGCAAATTGGCAAAGGAAAACAATAAACATGTGTATTTGACCACAGGTAGTAAGACAATGCACATCTTTGCTAAATCTGAGGCTTTACAAGATTGTGAAGTATGGACACGTATTTTGCCGACCGCCGAGGTGTTACAAATGATGGAAGACCTCAACGTGAGTCCTAAGCGCATTGTTGCTGTCCAAGGTCCATTTTCTTATGATATGAACCGCATCATGTTCCACGATACACAGGCAAGCGTTGTAGTTATGAAAAACTCTGGCCTTGTAGGTGGTGCTGATACAAAATTACAAGCAGCTATGGATCTTGGTATCCATGTTATTGTTATCGATCGTCCGCGTGTTAAACTTGAAAGTCACGTGGTATCATCAAATGATGAATTCTTTAAATTATGGGAGGACACTAATGGATTACGTTAAAAATCCTAAAGCTATTGAAGATAAAAGCATGGAAATCATTTACGATTATGTAAAGGATTTAGGCTTAACAGATGATGAAGTGCGCGTTGTATCTCGTACAGTACATGCGTCTGGCGATGTTGAATATGCTCAACTTGTAAAAATGAGCCCTGATGCTGTTCAAAAAGGTATTGAAGCATTGGATAATGGTGCAGATATTTATACAGATGTAGAAATGGTTCGCACAGGTATTTCTAAGCCAGCTCTTAAAATTCGCGGTAATGAAGTGCACTGCTTAATTAAAGATGAAAATGTAGCTAAAATGGCTAAAGAATTAGGTGTAACTCGCTCCATCGCAGCTATGCGTACCTTTGGCAAACAATTAGAAGGACAAATCGTTGCTATCGGTAATGCACCAACTGCATTGTATGAAGTATTGCGCCTTGCTCTTGAAGAAGGCATTAAACCAGCTCTTATCATTGGTATTCCTGTAGGCTTCGTAGGTGCAGCAGAATCCAAAGACTATCTGATGGAAGTATCTCCGGTTCCTTACATCACTGTAAAAGGCAACAAAGGTGGTAGCCCAATCGCTGCCTCCGTATGTAATGCATTACTTTACACAGACGTAAAACGCAATGACATGCTCTTCGTAGAAGGCAAAGAATCTAAATAGTACAAAACCCGAATCGTGTTTTAGTAGTTTTGCGATTCGGGTTTTACTGTATATATTTTTCACAATAATTGCTAAACATAAATTAGATAAACACAGTAATTATGCTATATTAAATTTCTTATAATGTAGTATCTGTAAAATAGAGTTCATTTTATAAGAGACTTATATTACATTAGGTAGGTTTTGAGAGGGGGTTCATATGGCATCTAGTAATGAACGAAAATTATTTCGTGTATCAGTGATTTGTATCTTAATCATCGCCGTTATTATGAGTATGATTATATCTCTTATTTGGGGATCAACACCCGTATCATTAGCTGAGATTTGGCATACATTATGGTCTAGTGAGCTAACTGATACATCTTCACAAATTATTTGGAATATTCGATTGCCTCGCAATATTGTAGCTGCGTTAGTGGGAGCTTGTCTAGCTGTATCTGGTGCAATTTTGCAAGCAGTTATGAAAAATCCTCTAGCAGATCCACAGATTGTAGGGGTATCCTCTGGTGCAGGACTAGCTGGTGTTATCATATTTATTTTATTTCCTGGGTATGATCATATAGTTCCTTTAGTGGCCTTTTTAGGTGCTATGGCTGCAGCACTCATGGTGTATGCATTAGCATGGAAAAATGGAGTGCGACCTAGTCGTATTATCTTAGCTGGTGTTGCGGTCGCAGCCTTTTTAGGCTCAGGTATTTCAGCACTACTTGTATTCTTCGGTGATCGTGTACAAGGGGCATTGCTTTGGATGGTAGGGGGACTCGCTGCACGCAGTTGGCCTCAGGTAGAAGTGCTGTTTCCATATGCTATAATTGGTCTTATTTTTGCCTGTTTAGGAGCTAAACGACTTACCATTTTAAGCTTAGGTGATGAAACTGCAAAGGGATTAGGCCTTAAGGTAGAACAAACACGGTTTATTATGACTGCAGTGGCTGCTCTTTTAGCGGCTGGTGCTGTAAGTATAGCTGGGCTTATCGGATTTGTAGGTTTGGTTATTCCCCATATGTTACGTCTTATAATCGGTAATGACTATGCATATTTACTGCCTGGATCCGCATTATTAGGCGCTCTAGTTCTTGTTGTTAGTGATACAATAGGACGTGTTATGTGGAGCCCTATAGAGGTACCAGTGGGCATTATTATGGCATTCTTTGGAGCGCCGTTCTTCTTGTATCTATTGAGGAGGGATAACTAATGAATACCGCTATTGATGTAAAACAGTTATCCGTAACTCTTGGCAATCGTCATATTTTACATGACATTAATGTATCGGTTCCTATCGGTAAAATTACGACATTAATAGGACCTAATGGCTGTGGTAAAAGTACGCTTTTACGATCTATGATCGGATATATTCATAGCCCTCATGAATGTATTACCATATTTGATAAACCGTTACAATCATATTCTCAAAACAATCTGGCACGGCAAATGGCATTTTTGCCACAAGTACCGAATATGCCAAAGGATATGACTGTAGAAGAATTGGTATATTGTGGACGGTATCCATACCAAACATGGTGGAAAAACACGGCTAAAGAAGATCGTGAGATTGTTGACTATGCGTTACATATCACGAAAACGAATCATTTGCGAGAACAATTAATCCCATCCCTATCTGGTGGTGAACGGCAACGCGTTTGGATTGCTATGGCGCTAGCACAGCAACCAAAATTATTAGTCTTAGACGAACCAACAACATATTTAGATATTAATCACCAATTAGAAATTATGGAGTTATTGAAACGATTAAATAAGGAACAAGATTTAACCGTTCTCATGGTACTTCACGAACTAACACAGGCGGTTCAATATTCACATTATATGGCTGTTATAAAAGAAGGACATTTAGTAGCATCAGGAGAGACAAGTAAAATTATATCGGATGAGTTGTTTAGAGATGTATTCTCTGTAGATGTACAACTTGATACATTTGATAATAAAAAATATGTGCGCGTAAAAGGATTAGTTGAGTAGCTTGATACTAATAGAAAAAGAGGGCATTCCCTATTTGGGGGATGCCCTCTTTTGCATGATACAATATGTTAGAATGTAACATTAATACCGTATGCTTCTTTAACTAAACGTGCCATAGCTTCAGGTGTTTGTAGTCCTGGGTTTAATAGGAATAGTTTAGATGGTAAGTATATTACGCGGTTATTTTGTACGGCTTTTAAATTAGCCCATGCAGGATTATCTGTCATAGCTTGTTTCATAGCTTTTGTAATTTCTTCTTCTTTACCCATTGTAACAACAAAGATAATATCAGGGTTATCTGCAGTCAATGTTTCAAGAGAGTAAGGGACAGTTTTATCCTTGGTTGTACCTTCTAAGTGGGAGGCAACAACGTTTGTCATGCCTAGTTCTTTTACCATAGATGCAGTAACTGCTTCATCAGTTTCGGCAGTTACACCTTTTCCTGTGGCACGTAATACGGCAACACGTGCAGGCTGTTGATTCTTAACAGCATCTTTTACCTTGGTAATATTGCTTTCATAGGTATTAATAACAGATTTAGCCTTATCTTGATGATTGGTTAACTCGCCAAGGAATGTTAACATTGGTACATTATCTTTAATACCATCGTAATCAAAAAGTACGGTTGGAATATTATTAGCTTGTAATTGGGATTCATATTTTTTATGTTGATTTACTAAACCCAATACTACATCTGGCTTCAAGCCTAATAGTTGTTCCATGTTGATATTTGCAGTTTGACCAAGAGCGGGTAGAGCTTCTAATTCTGGGGCTAATTTATCCGTTGTATTGGCACGGCTAATGGCTTTACCATCGACAGCATAAAGTATAGATAAAACAGAATTAGATAATACAGCAATTTTTTGTGGATCCTTTGGTACAGTATAGGTTTGGCCATTAAAGGTCAATTCCTTCGTAGTAGCAGAAGAGCTGGATGTGGTTTTACCACACCCAGCTAGTGCTAGTACAATCATAACCAAAGCGATACTACCGAGTAGTAGTTTTTTCATGATGTACTCCTATGAATGTTATATATGCAATAACGATCTTAGTTATATTGATTATTTTTCTAATGCATCCCAAGCTTCGTTAGCACGTTCAACGAATAAGTTACGGATGTTTTGGTTTTCACCTAAACCATGGATGTAAGTGTCAACTTTGAAGCCTTCTTTTTCAAGAATGGATTTGTGGGAATCTGGTTCGTTACCAGCCATGTCGTTGTTTGCATGGTCACCAGCAACCATCATGAAAGGCATCAATGTAACATGTTTAATACCATGTAATTTCAATTGAGGGATAACTTGTTCAAGATTTGGTGTACCTTCTACTGTGTAGATGAATACATTTTTCATGCCAAGAGTATGGATACGGTCTTGAATTACAGAATAGTATGCATTGGAAGGATCTGGAGTACCATGAGCCATGATAAGAAGACCATCTTCTTTACCTAATTTAGGGAATTGGAATTGAACAGCTTTTAATGTTTCAATAACTTGGTCAGTTTGGTTTTCTTGACCCATCCAGTACATAAGAGAAGTACCGAGTGTCATTTTTTTGAAATCATTTTTGTATAAATTATATACTGCTGCATCGTAGTTATATTCCATACCAGGAATTACATCTAGAGATGCCAATGCAACGCGAGTGTAACCATCTTTTTTAAGTTCAGCTAAAGCTTCTTCAGGTGTAGGGTATGTAATGCCTTCTTTTTGTTGGATACGATCACGAATAATATGGCTTGTGAAAGCAGTTATCACTTTAGTATTTGGGTGTGCTGCCTTAATAGCATCTACAGTAGCATCGATTGTTTTCACACGAGTATCTTTATAAGTTGTACCAAAGCTCATAACAACCATAGCATCTTTGTTTGGCAAGTTTTGTAAAGCTTCTGTATTATGTGTACGAACACCAATTGCAGCGGCTTCTTTCAATGCTGGTGTAGGATCTTTTACTTCCTCATTTAATTGATATGCAGCATTAGATACAACTGGTGCACCAAAGGATACTGCAAGACCTAGAATAGCGGATGCTAAAGCTAATTGTTTTTTCATTTCTATACTCCTATCTATAACTATAACTACACTAATATGCAATCATTTACATAGTTCTATTATATGAAAACTATGGATTCATCGCATATATATAACCTTATTTCAATCGTAACAAAGCGGAAAACAGGTGTCAATAAACCCTATACCCCTAGAGGTATAAGGAATTTGAGAGATTATTAATAAATTAATGTGATGAATAAAGTATGATAGTACATTTTATAATTATATTCTTGTTGGTTATAAGGATATGAATATGTGAATATATGAGTAATTTTATTTTAAATATATTTTGATGGGGCCCAATAATATTACTACAACTACCTTAAAAATGACGACCTATACTTGTTTGCTCCTCGTTCCTGATGTCGCTGCACAAGTACAGGTCGCCATTTTTATTACTTTAGTCATATAGGTGTCCCATCAAAATATGCTATTATAAGAAATATAAAAAATATTTTAGTAAAATAAAATTACAGAAGTTGTAGTGGCTATGGAAGGCCCTTTTATCAGATTTATTATGCTTAAAAATATTACATATATTAATAAGAATTTTAAATTTTATGGGTGAGACATAATATATGATTTATAATCTATTAATTTGGGGAATCAGCATATGGTTAATATATGATATTTTTCTTATGCATAAAGCAAAGAATAAATCACAAGTCTTAATAGAGTCTATATTGCTTGTGATATTAATTGCTGGATACTTAATAAATCAATTATATGAAGCTAACTATTTTGTATCAGATACATATTTTTATTCAGGTATGGTATTAGCGGTTATCATGTATTTTTGTATATTATGGTTACATAGATATAAATATAAAAATAGTGATGATGAAAGAAAAAAGAAAAGTATAATTAATTCAATTCTAACAATTCATGCAATCATGTTTTTATATGGATTAGTGTTAGTTTGGATAGTATTCTTTTAGATTTTAATATGATTCTTAATTAAAAAATGGTGTTGTCCTCCTTTGAGTTCAACACCATTTTGTGTATCTTGAAGTAATAGTGTAATGTATATATTAAATAGATTATAGTACTATAGTTTTAAATTAGTAGGGTAGATATGTTTGAGAATACTGTAATTGGCCTCTTTGGCTTATTAATGGTGAATTATCACGTTATTATAGCTAGACAGCAAATAGTTAAAATTGTAATTGGTATCTTAGGGAATTGTTTCTTCGGACTTACATTATTTAGTGGTTATATTGCGTTGCCTAGTTATATGATAGATTTGAAGTATATTTTAATAATTATTCTTTGTATCGCTTGTGTATATGATTTATGGCGAAGTAATCGCAGTGGTACGATCACAGCTGGTGACAAGAGAATGTATGATATCATTGTAAGTCGAATTAGGTTCATCATTATCTTTTTTCTTGTTTTATGTAGTATAGCAGTAGTTGGACTAATAAAGGTAATGGGAGAGATTATATTGTAGAAGAGGAGAATGGAAAATATAAAATTTTATTTGATCAAGGGTGGAAGGATATTACAAAATATGGTCTTGAAAGATATTATAAGCGCAAAAGCAATTAAGGACGAGTTATTTTTGTTAAGAACTAACGTTAAATCTTTAATGTTATCATGGCGTATTACTCGTACTCCTTACTTACTTTCTATAATATTAGTATATTTTTCTTATATTGCTATGCCAGGACTAACATTTAATTCCTTACCAGAGTATGAAGAGAGTGTAGTGTCTTTAATTGGATATACTAATTTAGTAATATCGTTAGTAATTTTTTCTTTACTAGCAATTAGACGAGTTCTAGATGTTAATCAAAAATGGATTTCAGGATTTGTAATAGTAGCCGGTATATATACGTTGTACACTAATTATTTAAATTATTTACCACCTATATTAGAGGTAACATATACAGAGGATTCCTTGATTACAAATATGTCAGTTAATTTAAACATATTGGTAGTAGGGTTATTAATATTATCTTTGTTTCCTAGTAATGAATATAATAATGACTATGGCTTATCAAATTGTATTGAAAAGGTGGGGTCTAGCTTTATAAGAATTGACTATGGCGGGTTTGAACAATTTTTAGATGAATTTTCCTTATATAAAATCTTACCGATTTTAAAAAAAAGCTTATCGCTTGAGTTATTTAACTGGAAGGGCCGTATATCAAGAGGTGAATTGATATATTATTATATAGTATATCAATTCATGGTTCTATTACTTGTAATATTAATTTATTCAATAGGGACTATTTTACCTACAATATTATTAAAGAATATATTTTTATCATCTATTGTAGCTATTTTTTTGATTTGGTGTTTTATATATTTATTAAAAGTACTAATTCTGCGGTTACATGATTCTTATAGTAGTGCTTTTTGGTTATTTGGGGTGTTCATACCTTATGTAAATGTATATGTACTATATCTAATATTATTTAAAGGTTCATGGCGGTACATTGATGCCAGTGCAATTAGTGATAATATTTCTCATTGACTTTCGTAGTTCAATCATGTATTATTGACACATAGTAGTTGATAACAATTTTCAATTGTGAAAGTTGTTTCATGTATGAGTAATATGGAGGTCACATATGAAAGGCATAATTATTGCATCCTTTGGATCAATTTACCAAGATGCTGTGGAGAAATCCATTGGCAGTATAGAGAAAAAAGTACGTTCCATGTATAGCGATATGGAGGTACGCCGTGTATTCTTATCTGATGCATTAGTAGAGAAGTGGAATGAGAAGTACGAGGATAAGATTTCTTCTTTCACAGAGGCTATGCAAGATTTCGCTCGTATGGGTATCGATGAGGTGTACATTCAACCTATTACATTGGTGGCAGATCAGTGCTACCAACAAATGCGCAAACAAGCATTAAAATTTTTACATAGCAATGAATATGGTTTTAGTCAGGTTAATATTGGTAAACCATTGCTTACCTCTTTAGGTGTAAAAAATTATGCCGATGATTATGAAGCAACATTAGAAAGCATTGTTCGTCATGTTAATACAAAAGCACTTAATAAATCTGTTGTACTCATGGCGAATGGTCAAAATCAATTAGAGTTCAGTACTTTGCAATTAAAGGCTATGTATGGAGCAGCGCCAAACGTAGTAGTATTTACTACAAATGGTTTCCCTACCTTCAAACAAGCTCTTACTTTCTTGGATCGTATGGGGCATAAAGATTTGTTAGTTGTACCATTGGCTCTTATAGGTTCTACACATTTAATGGACTATCTTGGCGGTGAACGCTCCGATTCCATTTATGCTTTACTCGCTGAGGAAGGCTACAATGTAGATATCTGGAATGAAGGGCTTGGGGAAAACCCATATGTACAAGATTTGTTCTTGAAACATTTAGGTCAAGCTATCCGTATGTCTGATCGGAAGCGGCCCATGCCTAGAGAATCCGTAAAACCTGTCATGACAAATTCTCGCTTAGAAGCGCAAGGTTTGATTTCTTAATATTTGCTATTGCATAATTAGACATACATTACTCCATCCCTTTACATTAATAAAAATCCTCCTTGTTGGATATCCAATGAGGAGGATTTTTACTTTTACCATGAAAGATAAGAATAATTTCTATTTTATACGTACCACGGTATGCCCCTAAAGGATGGTCTATGGTATGATTAAGATACATTAATAGTTAATATAAGGAGACTTTCATGAAACAAGCTATCTTAGTTGTTGCCTTTGGATCCACTGTGGACAGTGCTCGTGAACATAATATCGATTCCGTAGTAGAACATATTCGTAAATCGTATCCAGATTATACGGTGGAATTAGCTTTTTCGTCTCGTATCATCGTTAAGCGATTACGTGATCGTGGTATTGAGATTCCTACTGAACAAGGGGCGTTAGAAAAACTGATTCAAGAAGGTTATACACATGTATATGTGCAGCCACTCCATTTCACCGGTGGTGAGGAGTTCGATAAATTGAAAAATAATATTCTTGCTCATGAGGGTGAAGGACAACTTGAAGTGTTGCGTGTAGGTAGACCTCTCGTATACTACATGGGACAAGAAGAGCATCCAGATGATTATCAAATCTTGATTGACCGTTTCATTAAATCTCTTAATATTTCTAAGGATGACGGTTTGTTAATGGTTGGTCATGGAGGTCTTGGCTCTGGAAACTCCTCGTATGGTAATTTACAGTTCAAATTGATTCGTGCTGGTCTTACGAATGTACGTATCGCTGTGCTAGAGAATGCTCCTTATGTGGCCGACGTAGCAACACCTTGGGAGTGGCTCGATGGTAAGCGCCCAAATACGATTTATTTACATCCATTATTATTAGTCCTTGGTGATCATGCGCAAAATGATCTCTTTGGCGATGAAGAGGATAGTATAGTGAATGAACTCGCTGAAGCAGGTTATGAGGTTAAACCAATCAATGCTGGTTTAGGTGAGTACGAAGTAATTCAAGATATTTTCCGTCAGCATTTACAAGATTGTATCGATGATTTGTATGGCAAACGTAGTGCTCATCGTCCTACAATACCAAATATTAAATAGTGCCTTTGTATATATTGCATAAATTAGTTATAATAAAAGATATTGCAATTATAAATAGAGTGTAGCTATAAGAAGAGGAGATACCCATGAAAGGTAAATTATATGGTATTGGCGTAGGCCCTGGCGATTCTGAATTGATGACTGTGAAAGCTGCTCGCATCGTAGGTGAAGCAGATATTATTATCACACCTAAAACAGAAAAGAAAGATGGTTCCGTAGCCCTTGATATTGCATCCCCATATATACAAGAACATACAGAAATCGTTCCCGTTGTATTCCCAATGGTGTTGGATGATTCTACGCAAGAGGAAGGCTGGCAAGAGGCTAAACGCATTATCTTGTCTTACTTAGATGAAGGTAAAAGTGTTGTATTCTTAACATTGGGTGACCCGATGTTCTATAGTACATATATGTATGTATATCGTTTGATTGAAAATACAGGTCATGAAATTGAAACAATTCCTGGCGTTACTGCATTCTGTGCTATCGGCTCTCACCTTGGCTATCCAATTGTAGAGAAGGAAGAGGTATTGGCCATCGTTCCAGCTACAGCGCCTAAAGAAAAAATCGATGCTGTATTGGCTGTTGCAGATGATGCAGTTATCATGAAGGTATATAAAAACTTTGATGAAGTACAAGAAACCTTGATTAAACATAATATGGCAGATGATGCGGTTATGATTAGCCGTGTAGGTTTGCCTGATGAGCAAGTATTCGTAGGTTTAGATAATATGCCAAAAGATACTAAACTTAACTATTTATCTACAATTCTTGCAAAACGCAAGGATCGTTAACAAATACGTCGTATTACGAGGTAATATCTATGAACACAGTACAGATTCCACGTGTTGTCATTGCTGGTACCAACTCTGGTGTTGGTAAAACAACTATCGTAGCGGGTTTATTGGCCGCTTATGCAAATGGTGGACGTACGGTGCAATCTTTTAAAGTGGGCCCGGATTATATTGATCCGGGCTTTCATAAAATTGCATCCGGCCGTGACAGTTATAATTTAGATACGTGGCTCGTGCCACCTCACAAGTTAACTCCTTTCTTTGCTACAATGGCACATGATGTAGACCTTGCCATTATTGAAGGTGTTATGGGCCTTTATGATGGTGGTCGAGAAGGCGTTAGTTCTACGGCTCAAATTGCTAAACAGTTAAATGCACCGGTGGTGCTTGTTATTGATTGTAAGGCTATGGGTGAAAGTGCGGCCGCTATTGCTAAAGGTTTCCGTGATTATGACCCAGAGGTAAACTTTGGAGGTGTCATTTTAAACCGCTTAGGCTCTGCTAATCATGAGCGTATGGTTCGTGAAGGAATGGATAAAATTGGCGTACCCGTTATTGGTGCTATTTACCGTGATGACCGTATGCATTCACCAGAGCGTCATTTAGGACTTACACCGGTTACTGAAATTGATCCAACAGAGGCGATTAATACGATTCGAGAAGCTGTCGAGAAGATGGTAAACCTCGATGCACTATTGGAAATTGCTACTAATGCACCAACTATCGAACTACCAGATGCTATAGATGTTAAAACCATTGAAAAACGTGTGAAAATTGGTGTAGCTTATGATGAGGCATTCTCTTTTTATTATCCTGCTAGTCTTGCTGCGTTAGAGGAAAAAGGGGCTGAGCTTGTTTATTTTAGTCCGCTTAATGATTCGGTAATTCCTGATGTAGACGGACTTGTATTTGGTGGTGGCTTCCCAGAAATGTTCTTATTCCAGTTATCTAGTAATGAGTCTATGAAGGAATCTATCCGCCAAGCTAATGCACAAGGTATGCCTATTTATGCCGAATGTGGTGGCCTCATGTATCTTTGTGAAAGTATTCATGACTTCGAAGGTTCTATATATAAAACTGTAGGTATTGTACCTGCCAATTGTGTGATGCAACAAAAGCTTCAAAAGGTGGGCTATGTTACAGCAACTGCAAAGAGAGATACTTTGCTAGGCGCTATGAATACAGCCATTCGTGGTCATGAGTTCCATTTCTCTACAATGGAGCCAACTATAGATGACTTCCCATGGGCTTTTCATTTAGAAGGGGGCCGTAAACCTCAATCGTATGACGGCGGCTATGCAACAGAAAATGTATTAGCTTCTTACTTACATTTGAACTTTGCTGGCTCTGATGAAGGGGCACAACACTTTGTTGATACATGTGCTGCTTACAAAGCCCAAAAGTTATAGATGTGTAGATGTATTAGTTCGTATTAAAGGAGCTATTATGGAAGAACGTGGATTAATTCTAGTTAATACAGGCAATGGTAAAGGTAAAACAACAGCGGCATTGGGCGTTGTTTTACGTGCTGTTGGACAAGGTTTTAAAGTTCTTATATTACAATTTATTAAGAGCGGCAATGGCTATGGTGAATTGTCAGGTCTCGCTAAACTAGGTGATCAAGTTGAAATTCGTTCTATGGGAAAAGGGTTTATTTACTATAACCGTAATGAAGTAGGGGAAGCTGAGCTTGCTCGCCACAAAGAAGCAGCACAAGCCGCTTGGCGTACATTGGTAGAGGAAGTAAACTCCGACAAATGGGATTTAATTGTTATGGATGAAATAAATAATGCTATTAATTATGAGCTTATCGATGTGAATTCTGTAGTGGAAATGCTAAAAAATAAGCCTAAAAGACTTCATGTTGTTTTGACGGGGCGTTATGCTAAACCTGAAATCATTGATATGGCGGATACTGTAACAGAAATGAAGGTAGTAAAGCATGCTTATGAAAAGGGCATAAAAGCGGCTAAAGGAATAGAATTTTAATTTAATTCAAAAGAATCGAAAAAAATCGAAAAAGACCTTGCTAAAACTATATCGAAAATGTATAATATAGTTATAAGCACAGAGGTGCTCAATATTCTTGACATTAAGTATGTATATAAGACTAACCAGGAGGTTAACTATGGCTGTACATGATTACATTAAATCTGGCGATTTCGCTACTGAAAAACACGTTCCTGTTATCGAAACAGTTGATACTGTAAAAGCAGGTGAAACATTCCACGTTACTTTATCCGTAGGTAAAGACATTGCACATCCAAACACTGTAGAACATCATATTGAATGGATTAAATTATACTTCGTAGCTGAAGGTACTCAATTGCCATTTGAAGTTGGTGAAATTTCCTTCAACGTACATGGTGATGGTGCAACTGCAAATGAAGGCCCAGTACATGCAATTTCTGAAGGTACATTGGCAGTTTCCTTGAAAAAATCTGGTAAATTGATTGCTGTATCTTACTGCAATATCCATGGTTTATGGGAATCCGAAAAAGATATCGTAGTTGCTTAATTAACTATTACAACTAATAAAGACCAGTCCTAGGGCTGGTCTTTTTGTATATCTATATGTTTCTTATCGTGTGATAAGAACGTAATTTAAACTATCAATAATAGATACTTAATAGTGTTATGCGTAATATATGATATGACTATTTAATGTATATTCATTAAATTATAGACATATTATTCTATTTTTAATGTCCGTATAAAAAAGAATTTTGTATCACTCCAGTGGATTAATTGCTGTATATCCCTTTACAGTGCTATTTGTTTGTGGTAAAGTATATGCATATTGATATTTAGTAAACATAGTTAAATGAGGGATTATTGTGGCCTTAATCGTTAAAAAATTTGGTGGTAGTTCCGTAGCTACACCAGAAAAAATATTTAATATTGTTGATCGCGTTCTTCGTGAGAAGCAAGCTGACGATAAAATCGTTCTTGTTGTATCTGCTATGGGTGATACAACTGATGACTTGGTGGCCTTAGCTAAACAAGTTACATCCAAGCCGTATGGTCGCGAAATGGACCGCTTGTTGTCTACCGGTGAACAAGTAACAATTGCATTGATGGCAATGGCTTTTAACGAACGTGGTCAGGAATCTGTATCCTTAACAGGTGATCAAGCAGGTATTACAAGTAGTGATACGTTTAATAAAGGTCGCATTTTGGGCGTTGATCCTAATCGTGTGTTTGAAGCTTTGGATGAAGGTAAAATTGTAGTAGTTGCTGGTTTCCAAGGTATAACTGAATATGGTGATATGGTGACATTAGGCCGTGGTGGCTCTGATACAACAGCTGTTGCATTGGCAGGTGCTATGAAAGCGGATGTATGTGAGATTTTTACGGATGTAGACGGCGTATATTCTACAGATCCTCGCGTGGCGAAGGAAGCTTTCAAATTAGAAGAAGTAACGTATGGCGAAATGCTTGAAATGGCACGCCTTGGTGCAGGTGTAATGCAACCGCGTGCCGTAGAAATGGGTTTCCGTTATGGTGTACCTATTCATGTACGTTCTACATTTAGTGATAAACTAGGTACTATTATTCGGGAGGATTATACTGTGGAAGCAAATAAACACGTAATTACTGGCGTAGCTGATGATACAAATACAGCAAAAGTAGCCCTTGTAGGCGTTGAAAATAAACCAGGCGTTGCAGCGACTGTATTCAAAGCATTAGCTGCTAGAAACGTTGACGTAGATATGATTGTTCAATCTATTCGTTCCGTGGGAGAACCAAAAACTGATCTTATCTTTACAGTAGCTATGGATGATGTGGTATTAGCTCGAGAAGTATTAGAAGAATTACAAAAAGCAGTAGATATTGAAGCTGTTAATATTGATGAAAAAATGGCTAAAGTTTCCATTATTGGTGCAGGTATGTTAGGACAGCCTGGTGTAGCTGCGCAAATGTTTGATATTTTGAGCCAAGAAGGTATCAATATTGAAATCATTTCTACTTCTGAAATTAGTATTTCTTGTCTTGTTGCTGAAGATCGCGTAAAAGATGCTGTTCGTGTAATTCATAATGGCTTATTGTTAGATCAACGAGGTTAATCATTGCATGGATAGTCTACGTAGTTTTATGGATGAAATGCTCAATGACCAAGGTCGTAAGGAAGGTTTCATTAGCGATCTACTAGGAAATCTAAAAAATCAGCCTATTCCAACATTGGAACAAGCTCAAACTGGTTACACAACAATGAGTAATTTACATGGTATCTTCTATGATTACGATAAGTCTGAGGTTACTATTACTTACAAGGTTGTACCAGATATGTATCAACCATATACATTGAGTTTTATACAATTCGAAGCCGTGTTAGAAGGCTTATTAACCTTGCGTCGCAATCAAAAGTGGCAGATGCAACATAATAAATAATATGAACCCCATGGGAATACTTGCCTATGGGGTTTTATAATTCGATAATTATTCTTAACATCTATATATAGAGTCATCGATATGATATAATAAATTATTCAGAGAGAAATCATTATATTAGTATAGAAAGAAGGGACAGCATGGAAATAAATAAGGTTTATTCTGGCTTTCGCCTTGACCGCATTGAGCGCATTGATGAGATCAATGGTACCGCTTATGAAATGAAACATGAAAAGTCTGGTGCTCGTTTAATTTATATTGATTCACCAGATTCTAATAAAGTATTCAATATCGCTTTTAGAACAACACCACATAATAGTACTGGTGTTGCACATATTATGGAACATTCCGTTTTATGTGGTTCTTGTAAGTTTCCTTTAAAAGAGCCATTTGTTGAGCTTGTTAAGGGATCTTTGAACACGTTCTTAAACGCTATGACTTACCCTGATAAAACAATGTATCCTGTAGCCAGCAAGAATGATAAAGATTTCCACAACTTGATGGACGTATATCTTGATGCTGTATTGTATCCACGGGTTCGTGAAGATGCGGAAATCGTAATGCAAGAAGGTTGGCATTATGAATTAGATAGTGCGGACGATGAACTTACCTATAAAGGTGTTGTATTTAATGAGATGAAGGGGGTTTATTCCTCTCCGGATTCCGTTCTAGAACGCCAAATGATGCGTGAACTTTTCCCAGATACCACTTATGGTGTTGATTCTGGTGGAGACCCTGATCATATTACGGACTTAACTTATGAAGAGTTCCAAGAGTTCTATCGAGTTCATTATCATCCATCCAATAGTTATATCTTCCTTTATGGTGATATGAATATTGAAGAGCAATTGGCATTCTTGAATGATGAGTACTTAAGTCATTTTGATGCTATTGAGGTTAATACAGAGGTTGGTATACAAACGCCATTTGCGGAAGGTAAAGTGGTAAGTTATCCATATAGCGTAGGTTCTGAAGAGCCAACAGACAACCGAACTTTACATTCCTTTGCCTATGTGTTACCTGATGTAACACCTGAGCATAGCTTAGCTTTTGAGGTATTAACACATGCATTGTTGACATCTCCTGCGGCGCCTCTTAAACAGGCTTTGGTGAAAGCCGGTATCGGTTCTGATGTGAGTGGTTATTATCTTGATAGTATCCGTCAACCTTTGTGGACCGTGCAAGCAACTGGTTCTAATCTCGATAAACAAGCTGACTTGCAGCGTATTGTGGAATCTACATTGCAAGAACTTTGTGATAACGGTTTAGATAAAGAATTATTAGAAGCTTCCTTGAATAGCATTGAGTTTGCTCTTCGTGAAAGCGACTTTGGTGGTCGCCCAATTGGTCTTGCTTATGTTATCCGTATGATGGATAATTGGCTATATGACAATGACCCACTTGAGTTATTACACTACGAAGAAGCATTAGTGAATATTCGCAAGGGCTTATCCGGTACGTACTTTGAAGATTTAATTCGTCAATCTATCTTAAATAACAATCATAAAGTGCTTGTTTCTATTTATCCTGAACGTGGTCTTCAAGAGCGCAAGGATGCAGAGGTTAAAGAATATTTAGCTTCTGTAAAAGCTAAGATGACTCCAGAAGAAATCGAAGCGATTGTAGAGCAAACAAAACGACTTAAACTTCGTCAAGAGGCTCCAGATAGCGACGAAGCATTAGCGTCGATTCCATTGCTTGAATTATCAGATTTAAATCCTAATATTGAAGAAGTAGAACGTCGTGAAAGTAAAATTGGCAATACTACAGTACATTTTGTACCTACTTTCACAAAAGGCATCAACTATGTAGGTCTTTACTTTAATTTAAGTTGTCTTACAGAAGATGAGTTGTTCTATGCCGATATTCTAAGTGATATTATCGGTCGTATCAACACATCTGAACGTGGCTATGAAGCATTGGCGAAAGATATCAATATGAATCTTGGTGGTTTAAGCTCAGATATTACGGCTATTAGCAAAGATGGTAAGCGTGATGAATTTACTCCTCTCATGATTGTTCGAGCTAAAGCCTTGCATTCTAAATTACCTGACTTATGCCGTTTGATTAACGAAGTAGTACAAAAAGCAGATTATAGTGACCATAGACGCTTGACCGAACTTGTTCAAGAAAGCAAAGCTATTTGGGATAATGAAGCGTTTCGTCGTGGCAACTCCATTGTAAGTCAACGTGTTATGGCACAAGTATCTGCAGTTGGTAAATTTAGAGATAATGGTAACTTTGGTTACTATCAAAAGATTAGCGAATTGGCTTCTAATCCTGCGGCATTACCATTATTGCCGGAAAAATTAGCTGATGTGGCTCGTAAGATTTTCCGTGCTAATAATGTAGATATCATGTTCGTTGGTGAAGAAGGAGAATTAGAAGCCTTTGAAAATCTTATGAAACCATTGATTGAAACCTGGGATACTACTGACTTAAGTAATGATACATTAAAAATTACACGTTTGTCTGGTAATGATGGTATCGTTACAGCTGGTAAAGTTCAATACGTAGCTCAAGGTGGTAACTTTATAGACCATGGGTATAAACACGTAGGCCCAATGAGTGTATTGGAAACGATTTTACGTTATGAGTATCTTTGGATTCGTATTCGTGTACAAGGCGGTGCTTACGGTGCCTTTGCAAACTTCTATGACGATGGTAATATGATTTTCTGTAGCTATCGCGATCCAAACTTGGTAGAAACATTAAATGTATATAAAGAATTACCTCAATACCTTCGTGAGTTTACGTTGACTGATCGTGAGATGCGTAAATATATTATCGGTACTATGAGCTCCTTGGACTTGCCTATGACTCCTGCGTTGCGTGGTCCACGTGCGATGGGAATGTATTTTAGCGGTGCTAAACTAGAGGATAAGGTAGAGTTTCGTAAACAAGTTATCGCTTGTAAGCCAGAGGATATCGTTGCTTTAGCAGATGTGGTTGAACCAGTATTGAAGGACAATCATATTTGTACAATGGGGAACGAACAAAAAATTAAAGACGCTGGTAAGGTATTCGATAACATTATTTCTCTAGGATAATCGTTTTATATTATTTATAGTGGCATATTCTGTGTAAGTTTACGGGATATGCCACTTGTTTTGTACTGTAGGAGAGCATCATGAAAGGTCGATTTGCTCCAAGCCCCACAGGATATATCCATCTTGGAAATGTGTGGATAGCCCTATTATCTTATGTTTCTACGAAGCAACAAAAAGGGCAGTATGTTGTGCGAATGGAGGATATAGACATCCAACGCTCTAAACGTGAGTTAGGGGAAGCTCTATTAGATGATTTAGAGTGGCTAGGATTTGAATGGGATGAAGGACCTCGCGTTGGTGGACCAGAATCAACATATTGGCAAAGTGAACGACAAACATATTATGGAGACGTATTAGAACATCTTGCATCAGAAAAACTAATTTATCCTTGCTTTTGTAATCGCACAAGATTGCATTCTATTGCTTCGGCGCCCCATGTAGGAGAGGTAGTACATCGATATGATGGTCATTGCCGTCATCTAGAGGATAAATTGATAAAAGAGTTTATGATGTCTAAGGAGCCATCTTTGCGTTTAGCCGTTAATTTCTGTGATATAGATTTTGTAGATCGTTGGCAAGGCTTTCAACATATTCATTTGGAAGGTGAATTAGATGATTATGTATTGCGTCGTGGTGACGGTATGTATGCCTATAATTTAGCTGTTGTACTGGATGATATTGCTATGGGGATAACGGAGGTCATTCGTGGAGACGATTTACTAGAGACTACAGGGCAGCAAATATATTTATATAGAACATTACAAACCAGTTTCAAATCTAAAAATATACAACTACCTTCTTATGGGCATGCTCCATTATTAATTGATTCTGAAGGGCATAGATTATCTAAGCGACAAAAGAGTATTACTATTCGTGAATTACGTGAAAATCAATGGTCTCCTAATAGGATTTTAGGTGAGCTGGCTATTGTAGGGGGCTTAGTTGAAGCTCATACATTAAGTCGTAGAGAAATCAGTTTATCTGAATTAATTGAGATTGATTTAAATGTACCTAGTCTTAGTCAGAAAGCGATTGAGATACAAATTAAAGAATAGAGTAATAAAATAGTATTGATTTATGTTATAGGATGTTTGCTAAAAGAGAATAATTCTTTAACTATATAATTCGATATAATATATTGACAATATTCGATATTTATTTATAATAGTATATAAGAGGTGGTCGAAATGACAATTCAACAAGCTTTAGATCAAAAAGTATGGGCCGTTATTGGAGCTACCCATAAAACCGAGAAGTTCGGTTATAAGATTTATAAATGTCTTAAAGATCACGGATATGAAGTATATCCAGTCAATCCTAATATTGCAGAAATAGATGGAGACATTTGTTACTCTAGTCTTTCTGCACTTCCCGTTGTGCCTGCTGTGGTAGATTTTGTTGTACCAGAAGCAGCGGGGTTAGCTGCACTTGATGAATGCAAAGAACTTGGCATTTCTGTTGTGTGGTTGCAACCGGGGGCGGATAAACCATCTGTTGTTGAAAAAGCACATGCTTTAGATCTGCATGTCATTCAAGATTGTGTATTAGTTCAATTACCGTAGGAGGGTACAATGAGCGAATTAAAAGATTTAAAAACTGCTGAATATCAAGATTTAGTAAACCAAGGTGGTGTTACTGTTGTTGACTTCTGGGCTCCATGGTGCGGTTATTGCGTACGTATGATGCCAATCATTGAAGAAATTGCAGGTGAGCTTGAAGGTAAAGCTAACTTTGTAAAAGTAAACGCTGATGAAGAACCAGAATTAGCACGTAACTTACAAGTTGAAGTATTGCCTACATTCGTTATTCTAAAAGATGGTGAAGTAGTAGACCGTAAAATTGGTTTCTTGCCTAAAGGCGATCTTCAAGCGGCTATCGAATCTAAATTCTAATACTATAATTAAAATCATATAAATAGAGGAAAACCTCATCAATGTATGTGTTGTACATTGATGAGGTTTTTTTGCTTTTTTAATATAGACCTAAATATATTTAACGTTTATGCGTTACTAAACATAATACATTGAGTTCCTAAACATAATACATCTAAAAGTGGGGTTTATGTCCATTTAAGGATTGGTATTACGCAATTGTGGTGGAGAGTGGTTTAAATTATTTATTTTTGAATATTTAATCGAACATATGTATTGTAGAAAAGAGGAGAAAAATAGAGATTAAACAAGAAAAATATAAAAAAGTGGGATAAAAATAGATTTTTTGTTGTGAAAGGTGGGGAATTGTGGTAGAATTTACCATATAGTGGTGGATAAGAAATAGTAAAGGGCGGTGATACATATGTTCATGGGCGAATATAATCACACCATTGATACAAAAGGGCGGATGATTATACCTGCTAAAATACGTGAACAACTAGGCGATTTGTGCATCGTTACAAAAGGCCTAGATAACTGCTTGGCTATTTACACCGAAGAGGCATGGAAAAAAATTTCTACAGCTTTACAATCACAATCCTCCACTAAAGCTAGCGTGCGTGCTTTAAAACGTTTTGTTTTTGGTAGTGCCGCTGAACTTGAATATGATAAACAAGGTCGTGTCCTCATTCCTGTACCATTACGTGAATATGCAAGCCTTGATAAACAGGCTGTTATTGTAGGTGCTGGAGACCACGTTGAAATTTGGAGCCGTGAAAAATACGATTTCTATGATGAGCAAGTGGCTGAAAGTATGGAAGAATTAGTTGAAGGGCTTGAAGGGATTATGTTATAGGAGGCTATGATGGAATTTAATCATACTAGCGTACTCTTACGTGAAACGGTGGACTCCGTCGTAACTAATCCAAAAGGCATTTATGTGGACTGTACTCTTGGTGGGGCAGGACATGCTCATGCAGTGGGCGAGATGCTAGATCCAGAAGGCATGATTATAGGTTTAGATCAGGATGAAGATGCTTTGAGTGTAGCTCGACAGCGTTTATCTGATTTGAAATGTCAGGTGTTAACAATACCTACAAACTTTTCTAACTTAAAAGAAGCCCTTCAAAATGCGGGCATTTATGAAGTCGATGGTTTTATATTTGATCTTGGTGTATCCAGCTATCAACTAGATACTCCTGAACGAGGTTTTTCATATATGAATGATGGACCTCTTGATATGCGAATGGATAAAGATGCACCTCTCACGGCAGAGGAAATTGTCAATGAATATGACAGTGAACAATTACTACAAATTATCCGCGATTATGGGGAAGAACGATGGGCTAAAAGAATTGTCGAGTTTATTGTTGAAGCACGTCAAGAAAAAAGAATTACTACTACTGGCGAGTTAGTTAGAATTATTAAGAATGCAATACCTGCAAAGGCGCGACAAGATGGACCTCATCCGGCAAAACGGACGTTTCAGGCCATACGTATTGAAGTAAATAGAGAGTTAGCAATTTTGCATGATAGTTTTGTAGATGCTGTATCGATGTTAAAACCAAAGGGAAAGATTGGAGTTATTACATTCCACTCCTTGGAAGATCGAATTACAAAGCAAACTTTTAAAGAGTTAAGTACTGCATGTATATGTCCTCCACAATTGCCTGTGTGTGTTTGTAATCACAAGGCAGTTGTAAAGGCAAAGAATAAGGCTATAGAGCCAAGTATAGGGGAGATTGAAGTTAATCCGAGAGCTAGAAGCGCTAAATTGCGCGTAGCAGTAAAGTTGTAGATTTGGAAGGGGTTAAGTGTTATGTTAGCGAGAAAGGCTGTTGTGGGCCAAGTAAAAGGTGATATGTTGGTCATTGCACAAGGGAAAAGACGTAGTGCAAACGTAGCTTTAGATTTAAGCCCTATGATGTGGCAAGTAGTATATGGTATTGCTGCATTAGTTGCATGCTTACTTATTATGATGGTTATGAATGCATACAGTACAAAGTTGGGCTATGAGGTAGTTAAAACACAGCAAGCTGTAGTACAATTAACAAAAGATAACGATGCATTGGACGTTGAAGTGGCTTCCTTGAAGTCTCCTGTACGTATCCAACAAATCGCAGAAGAACAACTAGGAATGGTTTTGCCTGATTCTTTTGTTTATAGCACAAAAAGCGCTGTTACTGAACGTAATGTACAAGAGAAACAGCAAATTATAGACTAGCAGGCGAAGCAGCTCGAATTGGGCTGCTTTCCTTTGCGTGTAAAGGAGATTGTATATGAAACACTTACAAGATATAGTAAAAACCTTACATGCACCGCATGTAGAAGGTAATACAGCTGTTGAAATTTTAGATGTTACCGCTGATTCTCGTGCTGTAAAAGAAGGTAGTTTATTTATTGCTTTAGATGGTGCTACTGTCGATGGACATGATTATGTTAATAAAGCTGTTGAGGCTGGGGCAGTAGCTGTATTAGTATCTAAACCTATTGAGATAAGTAGTGACGTTTGTGTTATCACTGTTGAAGATACACGTGCGGCTATGATGGCCTGTGTGCCATACTTTTTTGATTATCCAGCCAATTCCATGCGCATGATTGGTGTTACTGGTACTAATGGTAAAACGACTACAACTCATATGATTCGTCATATTTTGAGAGCTCAAGGTCATAAGGTCGGTGTGATTGGTACTGTTCATATCATGATTGGTGATACATCATATCCGATTCATAATACGACTCCTGACGTAGTAGATTTACAACATATTTTGCATCAAATGGTAGAAGAGGGTGTTACACATTGTGTAATGGAAGTATCTTCTCATGCGTTGGCTTTAGGACGCGTATCTGGTGTTGAGTATGATACGGCTGTATTCACAAATCTTACACAAGATCATTTAGACTTTCACAAAACATTTGAAAATTACTTGGCAGCTAAATGTAAACTATTTGAACAAGTTAGTAAATCAAACCAAGTAAAATCTGGTAAGGGTGCTGTCATCAATATTGATGATGCCTATGGACAGCGGGTTGTTGAAAAAACTACAGCCCCTATCATTACCTATAGTATCGATGGTAGCGGCACATTGAATGCTCATGACGTTGATATGACGCCAAAGTCTAGCCGTTATACTGTATCTTATGATGGTCATGACTATACAGTTGCAATGAATACGACTGGCTTGTTTAATGTGTATAATACATTAGCAGCTATTGGTGCCTGCCTATTAGAAGGTATTTCCATGGAAGACATCGATAAAGCGTTGAAAACATTTAGTGCTGTACCTGGTCGTTTTGAATTGATTGAAGAAGGTCAACCATTTGCTGTTGTTGTAGACTATGCACATACACCAGATGGGTTAGAAAATATTTTACAAACAGCAAAGGCTATTCAAGAAAATCGTATTATTGTAGTCTTTGGCTGTGGCGGTGACCGAGATGCAACGAAACGCCCTATTATGGGACGCATTGCGGCACAATACGGTGATGTTGTGTATGTTACATCTGATAATCCGCGTACAGAGGATCCTGTACAAATTGTTAAAGATGTGGAAGTAGGCGTTAAAGACGGCCTTCGAGAAGGAACTCATTATGAAGTTATCGTTGATCGTAGGGAAGCGATTCAACATGCAATACAACATGCAAAACCTGGGGATATTGTACTCATTGCAGGTAAGGGGCATGAGGATTACCAAATCTTAAAGGATAAAACGATCCATTTTGATGATCGTGAAGAGGCGCGAGCAGCCCTCAAGGAGATCTAATATGGCAGAATTTACATTGTCTCAAGTACTGGAGGCCACAAAGGGGACGAGTGCACATACCGACAATATTAAGTTTTTCGATGTGTCTACTGATACAAGAACTATTGAATCAGGCTTTTTATTTGTAGCCTTAAAAGGTGATACCTTTGATGGCCATGATTTTATCAATGCGGCTATTGAAAAAGGTGCTACAGGGGCTATCGTTGAAAAAGGACGTTCTGTAGAAGGTATTGCTTGTATAGAGGTAGACAATACTTTGGTAGCATATCAAAACTTAGCACGATATCATCGTCGCCGCTTTGATATTCCTGTAGTTGCTATTACTGGTTCCTCTGGTAAGACAACGACAAAAGAAATGGTGGCAGCCGTACTTGGCACAGAATTTAATGTATTAAAAACTGAGAAAAATTTTAATAATGAAATTGGCTTACCAAAAACATTATTGCGCTTGACTGCTGAGCATGAAGCTTGTGTTGTCGAAATGGGTATGCGTGGGCTCGGACAAATCGAAGAACTGGCGTTGATTGCAGAACCAACGATGGGGATTATTACCAATGTTGGTACTAGTCACATCGAGCTTTTAGGTTCTCGAGAAGCCATTGCCGAAGCGAAAGGTGAATTGATTCGTTGCTTGCCTGAAAACAGCGTGGCTATCCTCAATGAAGATGATCCATATGTAAAAGCAATGGATCGTTTGGCTAAGGGTAAAACAATCACCTATGGTATTGAACGGAATGCTACTTGTATTGGTAGTCATCTGCGCTATAAAAAAGATGGTATTAAGTTCACTTGTAAGTGTTATGACGAAGTTTTTGATATCTTCTTGCCTATGATTGGTGAACACAATGTATATGATGCATTGGCGGCTATCGTTGCAGGTCGAGTGCTAGGCATTAAATCCAACACAATTCGCAAAGGTTTGAGTGAGTTTAGTGGAACTCCAATGCGTCAAGAAATCGTCCCATTTGAAGATATTGTTATCTTAAATGATGCTTATAATGCAAACCCTTCATCCATGGCAGAAGCTATTAAAGCACTTGGCCAATTAGAAGGTAAGCGTAAAATTGCGATGTTAGGCGATATGCTCGAGCTCGGCGACTTCTCTGAAGAAGCACATCGTGAAATCGGCCATTTGCTTGCTGAAGAGGGGTATAGTGTTGTATTCACCTTTGGTGATGCTGCTGCCTTCATTGCAAAGGAAGCAAAAAAAGCAGGTTTAACTATATTCCGTTGTAACAGCCATTTAGAAATGGCCAACGCATATAGTGATATTCGTGAAAAAGGGGATGTTATCCTTGTGAAAGGTTCTCGTGGTTTACGAATGGAGCGCGTTGTTGAAGAATTAAAGGATCGAGAATAATAGGTAACGGCTAGTTATATCTAGCCGTCCTATTTATTAATAAGTAGAGGATTCATATGATAAATCACATTCTATTAGCCTTCGTAGCGACTTTCATCATTACGGTAGTGCTAGGTAAAATTGCTATTCCTATGTTGCGTTCTTTGCACGCACAACAAAGTATTCGTGAAGAAGGCCCTGAAAGTCATCAAGCAAAAGCCGGTACGCCAACAATGGGTGGTGCTTTCATGATGGTGGCCCTTGTTATTGGCGTGGCATTGTTTGCACCATGGAATGTGGGCACAGGTATGTTATTATTTTTAACACTGGGTCATTGTTTATTAGGTTTTTTTGATGATTTTGTAAAAGCAGTAAAGAAACGAAATCTTGGTTTAACAGCGAAGCAAAAATTACTTGGACAATTTATATTGGCTGCCGTATTCTGTTATTGCATTACTGAGATTATGGTTGTTCCTACCACATTATGGATTCCTGTTGTAGATATACAATTACAATTGGGATGGGGGTATTATGTATTGGCATTCTTGATTATTGTAGGAGCTACAAATGCAGTAAATTTAACAGATGGTCTTGATGGTCTTGCTGGTGGTACATCAGCAGTGGCGGCGATAGCATTCTCTGTTATTGGCCTGATGGCTGTATCGATGACAAATTCTATCGGTGCTGAAAGTGTTGCGTACTTCGGTGCTATTATAGCAGCTGTATGTCTTGGCTTTTTGGTATATAATGTGAACCCTGCAAAAGTATTCATGGGGGATACAGGCTCTTTGGCATTAGGCGGTGCCTTTGCAGCAATGGCTATTTTAACTAAAACAGAATTGTTACTTGTGGTGATTGGCGGCATTTTTGTTATGGAAGCATTATCTGTTATTATTCAAGTTATTTCTTTCAAAACACGTGGTGTGCGTGTATTTAAGATGAGTCCTATTCATCACCATTTTGAACTTTCCGGATGGGCAGAACAAACAGTTGTTAATCGTTTCTGGTTTGGTGGAGCTGTTTTAGCCATTATTGGTGTGCTTTTAGCGACTATAACTTTATAAGATAATACTTAACGGAAGTTGTAAATAATGGTATGCTTGTTAGATAGGATACATTAATTTTGTAGATAATTTAGGTGATATAGATGGAATACGGAGATAAACATATACTTGTTCTTGGCGCTGGAGCCAGCGGTATAGGTGCATCTTGGGTATTAGCCCAAGTGGGTGCGCGTGTTGTGTTAAATGATTATAAGCCCATGACACTGCCTACGGCTGAGGAGAAACGACTCGTTGCGGCAGGGGTAAATATTATTACAGGACGTCAAGATGAATCCTTGCTAGATGGCGTGGATCGTATCGTTATTTCTCCAGGTATTTCTTTAGATATTCCGATTGTAAAAGCAGCACAGGCTCGTGGTATTGACGTGGTCAGCGAAGTAGAATTAGCTTATGAAGTATCTAAATCACCTATCGTAGCTGTTACTGGTACAAATGGTAAGACTACGACAACAACCTTATTAACTAAAGTACTAGAAGGCTCTGGAAAACCAGTTCACGTCGGTGGAAATATTGGTGATTCCCTTAGTGAAGTGGCGTATTCTATGCCTGCAGACGGTTTTTTGGTAGCTGAATTATCTAGTTATCAATTAGAGACAATCAAGCATTTTAGGCCTATTGGGGCTATTATGCTCAATATTACTCCAGATCACTTAGCTCGTCATAAGACGATGGAAAACTATATTGCTGCGAAGGAACGCATCTTTGAAAATCAATTAAGTACAGATTATTTAGTGTTGAATATAGATGATCCCGTTGTAGCTGATATGGAACATCGTGCGCCTAGTCATATTCTAAAGATTAGTCAAAAAAAAGCCGTAGAGAATGGCGCTTATTATGCTGATGGGAAATGTTATATTGCTAAAGATGGGGTAGCAAAATTTGTTATTGGAAATGAAGATATTCATATTCCAGGCAGTCATAATATTGAAAACATATTGACCGTTATTGCTTTATCTTATGCATTGGGCGTACCCGTAGAGACAATTCATCGTATTATTAGTGAGTTCCATGGCGTTGAACATCGTTTAGAACGCGTTAAAACGATTGATGGTATTACATTTTATAATGATTCTAAAGCGACTAATGTAGATTCTGTGGTTAAAGCATTAGAATCCTTTGATCAACAAGTTATTCTATTAGCTGGTGGTCATGATAAAATGACGCCTTTAGAAGACTTCATGGAGTTAGTTAAGGAGAAGACTAAAGCGGTTATTTTCATGGGGGAAGCGGCAGATCGTTTCGAGACGGCTGCAAAAAAGGCTGGTGTGAAGCCGATTTATCGTGCTTTATCCATGAAGGACGCAGTAGAGAAAGGCTATAAATTGGCAGAGACGGGCGATATTGTGCTATTATCTCCGGCTTGCTCAAGCTTTGATTGGTACAGCTGTTTTGAAGAGCGTGGAGATGACTTTAAACGTTGTGTTCATATGTTGCAAGAGGGAGGACACCATTAATGAAACGTGTTATTATTTCAGGTGGTGGCACTGGTGGACATATATATCCAGCAATAACTATATATAAGGAAATTATGAAACAAAATCCTGATGCAAAGGTGTTATATGTTGGTACCAAGCAAGGTCTCGAGGCTACATTAGTTCCTAAAGAGGGAATAGAGTTTACTACGATTCCTGTGCAAGGCTTGCAGCGTCAATTATCGTTAGGTACTTTAGTTACATTAGGTAAAACTGCTTTAGGCATTGTAAAAGCTAATGCTATAGTTTGTAAGTTTAAACCTGATGTTGTTATTGGTACTGGTGGTTATGTATGTGGGCCTGTTCTCTTGGCTGCAGCATTACATAATATTCCTACTATAATTCAAGAACAGAATGTCATAGCAGGTATTACTAATAAAATTCTGAGTCGTTTTGTTGATGTGGTAGCCCTAGGCTATAAGGATGCGGAAGCATCGTTTTCTAAAGCAAAGCGCGTAGTCTATACAGGGAATCCTGTTCGTCCAGATGTGCTAGTTGATTCGAGAACAGTGGGACGTAACTATTTCAATTTAAGTGATGATACCTTTACAGTACTCATAGCTGGAGGTTCTCGAGGGGCGAGAACTATTAACAATGCTATGATAGATGTACATAAACACTTCCAAGGTGTGAAAGGTATTAAATTAATCCATATTGCGGGAAACGGAGAATATGAATCTGTTTTATCCCAATTGGGCATTACCGATGGGGATGGTTTAGGTAGTTCATCTTTGATTTTGCCGTATTTACATGATATGCCAAAAGCACTAGCAGCAGCCGATTTAGCAGTATTTAGATCTGGTGCTATAGGTCTTGCAGAATTAGCAGTTCGCGGTATTCCATCCGTATTGATACCGTATCCATACGCAGCGGAAGATCATCAAACCTATAATGCACGTATCTTTGTACAAGAAGGGGCGGCGCATATGATTGTAGATAAAATGTTGAGTGCTCACGATTTAATAGGGGAAATCGAGATGTTTATGGCCAACCGTGATTTGTTGGCACAAATGGGAGACCGAGCATTGCAATTGGGGAAACCGAATGCGGCTCATGATATTGCAAAATTAGCTTTATCTATTGCAAAGTAACAAGGAGAGGTTTTATGTTAGACGGTATTCACAAAATTCACCTTATCGGTATTGGTGGATCTGGTATGCGTGCGATAGCGAATATTTTGATTCAAAAAGGTTATGATGTATCTGGTTCAGATATTGCTGAATCTGCGGTGATTTCTAAGTTTAGAGATATGGGTGCCACGGTGCATATCGGTCATAATAAAGAATATGTAAATGGTGTTGATGCCATAGTTCGTTCTACAGCGATTCGTGAAGACAATCCTGAAATTGTTGCCGCTAAAGAGCAAGGGATTACCATTTTACATCGTTCTGATATTGTAAAGGCTGTATTAGATGTAACAGATGGTATCGCAGTAGCTGGTGCGCATGGTAAAACATCTACAACCTCAATGATTGGACAAATTTTAGTGGAGGCTAATGCGGATCCTACAGTAATTATCGGTGGCGAAGTAGATTATCTCAAAGGTAGCAGTTGCCTTGGGAAAGGCCATTTTTCCGTTGTGGAAGCGGATGAGAGCGATGGTTCATTTTTAAAATTGCATCCACATACTATCGTTATAACTAATATTGAAGATGATCATATGGATCATTATAAAACTATGGATAACTTGTTAAACGCTTTCTGTGAGTTCGTCGAAACGTTACCAGAAGCAGGCAAAGCTATCGTATGTGGTGATAATGAAAATATTCGTTATGTTATGAGCCGCGTAAAACGTACTTTTATTACGTATGGGTTAGAGGATAATAATGATTATGTAGCAAAAAATATTCATTATGTGGACTCTTCCTTGGTATATGATGTATATCATAAAGGCATTAATATAAGCCGCATCAGCTTGCGCGTGCCTGGAGAACATAATGTATTAAACTCATTGGCAGCCTTTATTGTGGCTCATGAATGTTGCGGTGTAGAGAATCGCTTTATCACAAAAGCGTTAGGTAAATTTATCGGTGCAAAACGACGTTTTGAAACAAAGGGTCATGTTGGTGGAGTCTGGGTTGTCGATGATTATGCACATCATCCAACAGAAATTAAAGCGACCTTAAGAGCGGCAAAAGAGCTTGAAAAACATCGCGTTATTTGTGTGTTTCAACCGCATCGGTATACACGTACAAGTTTGTTGAAAGATGAATTTGCCACTGCTTTTACAAGTGCTGATGAAATATATATGACAGATATTTACAGTTCTGGTGAAGATCCGATTGCAGGTATCGATGGACGTACTATTCCTGACGCTGTTGAAGCCGCTACACATAAGGTTGTACATTATGTACCATCTGTTGACGACATACCGGCTGTATTGGCAAAAATTGTGCGACCTAATGATCTGGTTATCACAATGGGTGCCGGTTCTATTAATCAATATGGACCCAAATTATTAGCTATATTGGAGGAAGGCTTACAATGAAAGATAGAAAAATAATCGTATTGATGGGTGGCCCTTCCAAAGAGGCTGAAGTATCTCGCCGTACTGGCGTTGCTATTGCGGAAGCACTCGAAAGCAAAGGGTATAATGCGCAAACATTAGAACTTAATCCTCGTACTGTTTTAAAAGATATTGAATCCTTAGGCGGAGAGATTGTATTTAATGCAATTCACGGCCGTTATGGTGAAGATGGCGCATTACAAGGCTTGCTTGAAATGGCAGAAATTCCATATACTGGATCGGGCATCATGGCTCATGCGGTAGGAATGAATAAAAAAGTAAGTAAAGATGTTTTCAAAGGAGCTAATATTCCAACAGCCGCTTCTGAATCCTTTAATGGTAATTTAGAATCTGCAGAAGCTATTATAGGACATATTCGTAAACAGTTTACGATTCCTGTAGTGGTAAAATCTGCTACTCAAGGATCTAGTATTGGCGTTACCATTGTTCGTGATGAGGTACAATTGGAGGATGCTGTTACAGAGGCACTAAAATATGATCCGATTCTTGTAGTAGAGCAATTTCTTGATGGTCGCGAATTTACAGTATCCGTTCTTGACGGCAAGGCCTTGTCAGTAATCGAAATCCGTCCACATTCTGGGGAGTATGATTATACCAGCAAATATACTGTAGGTGCTACAGAATATTTAGTGCCTGCGCCTATTAGTGAAGAAATGACTGCTGAGATGCAACGCATAGGGGAACTTGTGTATCGTGAAGTACAAGGCAGTGGGGTTATTCGTGTTGATATTATGACAGATCATGCAGATGATATGTATGTTCTAGAATACAATACTGTGCCAGGTATGACGGCAACGTCTTTAGTACCAAAGGCAGCTAAAGAAATGGGAATTGACTTTCCAACATTATGTGAAAAGATTCTATTAACAGCTAGTATAGGAAAATTTTAAGGGCTGAATAGAACATAAGGAGTTATCTATGGATGATAAGCAATACCATCCATCCAACTCTGGGGAGATGCAGTCTTCTACACCTGTTCAAGATGAACGGGCTGTATTTAGAAAACGAGTGTTAAAAATCGGTGGTGCAGTTACTCTCGTGTTGGTGGGATTGTTTACACTACCTATTCCTTTTGGATCCTTAAAAATTATAGGGTCGGATAAGGTAACTGTACAAGATGTAATGGTAGCAGGGGATATTCATGAACCTGTAAATATATTGCAAATTAGTACAGAGAAATTAAAAACTAGATTGGCGAAAGACTTACGGGTTGAAGAGGCCCAAATTAGTTATCAATTGCCATTTACAATGGTTGTACGTGTCATAGAGCGCAAAGCTGTTGCAGTTGTACCAGCTCAGTTTGGTTATTTAACACTTGACAGTAAAGGTCAAGTGATTGCATCAGAGCCTGCAATACAAGATACGTCGGTACCAATGATATCAGGTGTTAAGGCGGGAAATATTTTGTTAGGTGATACCGTTGTGGATAAGCCCATTTTAGCGGCTCTTGAATACTTAAACTCTCTTGATGAGAGCACCTTCAAGACTATTGCAGAAGTCAATATAGGAGATCCTGATGCAATAATGGCTTATACCGTATCGGGGGTGCAAATTAGATTAGGAGATAGTAAAGACTTACCTAAAAAAGCCGAGTTAACTCAGTCTATGTTACAAGATATTAAGACAACACATAGCAATGTACAATATATAGATGTTAATGTTTCATCACCATATATAAAAACTGATGTAATACCGGAAGTTAAAAAGCATCAGACTGGAACAAAGACAACAGAAAATTCATCTACTAAGAAGGATGATAAAAAACAAGATAAACAAGGTCATGTTGAAGATAAAAGGTAGATGATTGTCGTGAGACACGAACGGTGGGCAATAGCCTTAGTCAGTTGTATATTGGGTTTCATGGTTGTTACTCAATATAAGATGACTCAAGATAATATAGAAGAAAATATCCGTTTACAACGGGCTGGTGATTTAGCCGTACAATTACGAGAGGCTCAAAGTGAACGTGATACATTGTTAAAACAAATAGAAGAACTTAAACAGTCTGGTGCTAGTAGCAATGTTAAAGCAGATGAACAGTTGATGATGAAAGCAGCTTTAACTAATGTTAAAGGTACAGGTGTTAGTGTATTAATTGAGGATAGCTTAAAGCCAATTCAAAGTGGTGAAAATCCTAATTTATATGTAATTCATGATGAAGATATTTTACGTATTGTTAATGAATTGCGAGCTGGTGGGGCTGAGGCGATAGCTATCAATGATCAACGTCTCATAGGGACTTCTGAAATACGATGCTCTGGTCCGACTATTACTGTGAATGGTAAGGTTTTTGGGGCTCCTTTTACAGTTAAGGCAATTGGTGATCCAAAAACACTAAATTCTGCGCTCACCATGCGAGGCGGTGTGGTGGATTCCTTGAAACACTGGGGCATAAAGGTAACCATAAAGGAAGAAAATGAAATAGCTATTCCAGCTTTTACAGGAACCTTTAGAGAAGAGCATATAAAGCCTAATGAAACAGGAGGTAAAGAATGAATATTTATATCTTTGCCATTGTTGGTTTAATTGTAGGTACTACATTAGGGTGGCTTTCACCATTTCATATACCTATAAGTTATGCAAATTACACATCGGTCGCTGTTCTGGCTGCACTAGATGCTGTATTTGGTGGTAGCCGGGCTGCATTGGAACGAACCTTTGATCTTAGTAATTTTGTACTTGGGTTCTTTTCAAATGTTGTGTTAGCTGTTATTCTTGTATATGTAGGTGACCTCATAGGAATTAACCTATATTACGTAGCTCTTATTGGCTTTGGATTGCATGTATTTATTAATGTAGGCGCTATACGAAAGATTATTATGACTAAGCGATTCTAATAAATCACATTCTATATAGTGGAAAGTTTTTAAATTTTAGTGTAAAATAAATGTAATTGTTATAAGATTGTCAGTATATAAATCGATACATTGGGACGTATATTGATACGATAGATAACGATAAGAGGAGGAAGTTCAATGTCTGATTTTGCAAATATTAAAGTTATCGGTGTTGGTGGCGGCGGTAATAACGCTGTTAATCGCATGGTAGATAGCGATCTTAAAGGTGTTCAATTTTTATCCGCTAATACTGAAAGCCAAGTGCTTGAATTATCTAAAGCGGATGTAACGATTCAAATTGGCGAGAAGGTTACAAAAGGTCTTGGTGCAGGCGCAAATCCACAAATCGGTGAAGAGGCTGCTCAAGAAAGTCGCGAAGAAATTATAAAAGCTCTTGAAGGTGCTGATATGGTATTCGTAACTGCTGGTATGGGTGGTGGTACTGGTACAGGTGCTGCTCCTATCGTTGCAGAATGTGCTAAAGAAATCGGTGCCTTGACAGTAGGCGTCGTTACTAAACCGTTCGCTTTTGAAGGTAAACGCCGTCGTGCACAAGCGGAAAAAGGCATTGAATTCTTGACTCAAAAAGTAGATACTATTATCGTTATTCCTAATGATAAATTGTTGCAAGTTGTAGATAAAAAATGTTCCTTAAGCGATGCATTCCGTACAGCTGATGATGTACTTCGCCAAGGTATCAAGGGCATTTCAGACTTGATTCAAGTTCCTGGCTTGATCAATCTTGACTTTGCAGATGTTAAAACTATCATGACTGAACAAGGCGAAGCATTGATGGGGATTGGCGTTGGCGAAGGTGAAAACCGCGCTGCTGACGCAGCTAAAATGGCTATTAATAGCCCATTGTTGGAAACATCTATCGATGGTGCAAAAGGCATCTTACTCAATATCTCCGGTAGTGCTAACTTAAGCTTGTTTGAAATTAATGAAGCTGCCGAAATTATTTCTGAAGCGGCGGATCCTGATGCAAATATTATCTTTGGTTCTGTTATCGATGAAAGCTTAGGCGATACAGTTCAAATTACTGTTGTGGCAACTGGTTTTAATTCAAATACTAAGAATGTACCTGAATTCGGTAAAACAACAACTACATCCCGTCCGGCATCCACTACAAATACTAACAATGGTATCCCTGATATCCCTGTATTCATGAAACGCTAATTTATAGATTGTATAATTATTATACCTATCAATTAGTAACTTATTAAGACATACCATTGGTATGTGTATAGGAGGTAAAAATGAAGAAATTAGTATTATTAACTTTAGCAGCTACAGTTGTAGCCGGCAGTGCATTTGCTGCAGCTCCTGTAACAAAAATTAGTGATGGATCCACCAAGGTACAAGCTGATTATGCTTTTAAACAACACGTATCTAACGGTGGTGGCAATAGCAATGATGGTTTCGGTGTTTCTTTACAACACGACCTTTCCAATAAAGCTGCATTACAATACTCTTACGATAAATTAAATGCAAAAAATGGCGATATTAAAGATCATCAATTAGCATTGGTTTATAAGGTACATCCAAATGTAAATCTATATGGTGCAGGTACTGCGATTCGTACAAATGATACTGAACTTGGTTTCCAAGCTGGTGTTATCGGTCATGTACCTTTGACTAATAAAGTAAACGGCTTTGCTAAGGCTGGTTGGGGTAATGATATTAAGCAAACTTATCAAGTAGGTGCTCAATATGAAGTACGCCCTGATGTAGATTTGAATGTATACTATGGCTATGATAAATATAGCGTAGATAGCAATGATAAAACTGCAAAAGGTTTACACGCTGGTGTAGGCTACTCCTTCTAAGGATGATAAGGACCACTCTTTTGAGTGGTCTTTTTTTATATATTTACTGTTTTATTGTATATTTGTTAACAATTTTTCCTAAATAAGGTAC